>JALOLV010000495.1 GCA_025455785.1 Spirosomataceae bacterium
ACCATCCATTTCAACCAAAAGCGAGTTCAACGTATTTTCTCTTTCGTCGTTTGCACCCGGCATTGCACCACGCCCACGTGAGCGACCCACGGCATCAATCTCATCAATAAAGATGATACAAGGTGCTTTTTCTTTGGCTTGTTTGAACAAATCACGTACACGTGCCGCACCCACACCCACAAACATCTCTACAAAATCAGAACCCGAAAGTGAATAGAAAGGTACATTTGCCTCGCCCGCTACGGCTTTTGCCAAAAGGGTTTTACCTGTACCCGGAGGACCTACAAGCAACGCACCTTTCGGAATTTTACCCCCCAATTCGGTATATTTTTTGGGAGTCTTTAAGAAATCAACGATTTCGTTAAGTTCTTCCTTGGCTTCGTCGAGACCCGCCACATCAGCAAAAGTGATTTTTACTTTGTTTTCGTTATCGAAAAGTGCAGCACGTGATTTTCCGATGTTGAAAATTGCTCCACCGGGGCCACCACCACCTGCCATACGGGTCATCAGGAAATACATCAAGCCTAAAATGAAGATTATTGGCAACCAATTCATCAAACCACCGATATAGTCATTTTGGCGTTCGGGTTTGGGGTCGAGCTGGTCTTTGTAGGCTTGGTCGAGCTGTGCTTTTTCGAGAAAAGAGCCAAACTGCCTTGTAAAAGTATCTTCGCTTACAATATCAATTCTAAAATGCGGACCTTTGGGTGTAAATCTGTTGTTGCCCAATAGTTGTTTGTATTCTGGCTTGTTGAGAGCAGCAGGGCGTACGAGAAAAAATCAGAAAGCCAATTACGATGATTATCAAAGCGGCTACCAACCAACCTTGAAAACCTCCATTGTTATTACTCTGTTTTCGTTGCGGACCCGGAAATCCGTTGTTAATGTTATTATCAGACATATTTAAAAATTAATAAAATCGGATTTAATATCAATAGAACACTAAACGACTGCCATTTGTTTCATTGGCTCGTTTTCGACACTTTCTTCGATGACCCTAATTTCGGCATCGCCCCAAAGTGCCTCTAAGTCGTAGAATGTACGGCGGTCTTTGCGGAAAACATGAGCCACCACATCAACGTAGTCAATCAAAATCCATTCCTTGTTTTGTTTACCTTCTTTGTGCCAAGCAGAGATTTCATTGGCTTTATAGACTTCTTCTTCTACCGAAGTTGCGATTGCATCAATTTGTGTATCCGAATTACCCGAGCAAATTACAAAATAGTCGGTAATGGCATTTTTTACATTTCTCAAATCCATCACAACCACATTTGTGGCTTTTTTCTCTAACATCCCGTTTACCACCAAGCGGCATAAGGCTTCTGCCGAAAGTTCTTTTTTTTTCTTCATTCAGAAAGTTTACTGTTTTAATTTTGTGAGCGGTTCTATTTTAGACATTCAATTGTCAATCAATGGTCATTCAATTGTAAACTATGACTGACTAATGTATGGCTATGAAATGACAAAAGGATTATTTTTGAACATCACGATTGTTAAACGCTAATTTACTAAAAAAACTTGTACAATATTCAACCCAAAACGCTTTTTGTTGGCAAAAATACAATTTATCTGCCATCTTGTCATTCTACCAACACTTTTGCTGCCGAATTGATTCAAAATTCGGAGATACTGGATGGTACTATTGTCATAACTTCAAATCAAACGGCTGGCCGTGGGCAGCGTGGAAATTCGTGGGAGACCATCCCAGGGCAGAATATTACCGCTTCGTTTATTCTTAAACCTAAGTTTTTGACGGCTACTGAGCAGTTTAAACTCAATATTGCGGTCTCGCTCGGAGTACATGAATTTCTCGAAAAATATCTACCCAATGATTTAAAAGTCAAGTGGCCCAATGATATTTACGTAGCTAACCGTAAATTAGGTGGAATATTGATTGAGAATAGTTTGTCTGGAAGCCGAATTGGCTGCTCAATTGTTGGTATCGGATTGAATATCAATCAATTAGGCTTTGCTGAGCCGAAAGCAATTTCGCTCAGGATGGCTGCTCCGAACGATGAATATGATATTGAAAAACTGGTTGAAGAATTGGCACAATCGCTCGAAAAGAACTATTTAGAACTCAAAGCTGGATTTGCCAATCGGCAAAAAGAACGGTATCTACGCATACTTTTTAGATACCAAGAAAAACACTTTTTTGAGCAAGGGAATGAACGTTTTAGTGGGCAAATTATGGGTGTTGCCGATAGTGGATGCTTGATTGTAGAAGTGAATGGCGAACTAAAATATTTTGATTTTAAAGAGATTAAATTTGTGATTTGAGAGTTATTTATAAACCAACTAATGCTTTCGCATTTTCGTTTGTCTGCCTTACAACTTCTTGATAATCAACGTTTTTGAGTTCTGCGATTCGTTTGACAACCAAATCTAAGTACGCTACTTCGTTGCGTTTACCACGATGTGGAACCGGAGCAAGATAAGGCGAATCTGTTTCGAGGACGATTTTTGTTAGGTCAATTTCGGGCAAAACTTTATCCATTCCGCCGTTTTTGAAAGTCGCTACACCGCCAATTCCGAGCAAGAAGTTTATCCCAATGACTCTCTGTGCCTCTTCCAGATTTCCAGAAAAACAATGAAAAATCCCTCGTAAATCACTCCAACTAAATTCTTCGATTAATTCGATACATCGTATGATAGCATTGTGCTGGTTATCTTTCGAGTTTCGAGAATGAATACAGATTGGCAGGTTAAATCTTTTGGCAAATTCGAGTTGAGTCCAAAAGGCTTTTTCTTGTTGTTTCACGAATGCCAAATCCCAATAAAAATCTATCCCGATTTCGCCAATCATGATAAACTTTCGCTTTTGTAACCAATCTTCA
>JALOLV010000496.1 GCA_025455785.1 Spirosomataceae bacterium
TTATCTACGAAAATAAAACCAAAGGAGTTTATAAAAGAATCAACATTAGCAATGACGGACAATACTTGCTTGGCGGAGTCTTGGTGGGCGATGCCGAGCAGTATAGTATGTTGTTGCAGACAGTCAATAACAAAATCGTACTGCCAAAAGACCCCGAAGATTTGATTTTGGGAAGTCGTGGAGGCGAATCTGACGGTGGGGCAGGAGTAATGTCATTGCCCGATGATGCGTTGATTTGCTCGTGCGAGGCAGTTACAAAAGGGGCTATTTGCTCACAAGTAACCGAGAATAACGTAACGACGATTGACGGAATCAAAAAGTGTACAAAGGCGGGTACGGGTTGCGGCGGATGTGTGCCATTGGTCAAAGATTTGATTCAAGGCACGATGAAAGCCCAAGGCTTGTACGTACGGAATATTCTCTGCGAACACTTCGATTACACCCGCCAAGAGCTTTTCGATTTAGTAAAAATCAATGATTTGCGTACCTACAATGCTGTTTTAGATAAATTTGGCAAAGGCGATGGCTGCGAAACCTGCAAACCAGCCGTGTCTTCGATTTTGGCAAGTTTATGGAACGAAAACATCTTGGCAAAAGGTACTCAAACAGCCCAAGATTCAAACGATAGATTTTTGGCAAATATCCAGCGTGGCGGTACATACTCGGTTGTGCCACGTATTCCGGGCGGAGAGATTACTCCCGAAAAACTAATCGTAATTGGTCAAGTTGCTCAAAAATACGGACTTTATACAAAAATTACGGGCGGACAACGCATTGATATGTTCGGGGCTCATGTGGGCGATTTACCAAAAATCTGGGAAGAACTCATTGCGGCAGGTTTTGAGAGTGGTCATGCCTACGGAAAATCGCTTCGTACCGTAAAATCTTGTGTCGGTACAACTTGGTGTCGTTTTGGGGTGCAAGATTCGGTTTCGTTTGCCATCGAGGTCGAGAATCGCTACAAAGGGTTACGGTCGCCGCATAAACTCAAATCGGCGGTTTCGGGCTGTATCCGTGAATGTGCCGAAGCCCAATCAAAACTCAAATCGGCGGTTTCGGGCTGTATCCGTGAATGTGCCGAGGCCCAATCAAAAGATTTCGGAATTATTGCAACCGAAAAAGGCTGGAATCTCTACGTATGCGGAAACGGTGGCTCAAAACCTCAACACGCTTTGCTTTTGGCAACCGATGTTGATAAAGAAATGTGTATTAAGTTGATTGATAGATTCTTGATGTTTTACATCAAAACTGCCGAGCCACTGACTCGTACTGCTACTTGGCTCAATAAAATGGAGGGCGGAATTGCGTACCTCAAATCGGTTGTGGTAGATGATTCGCTCGGAATCTGTGCCGAACTCGAAGCCGAAATGCAAACCCTCATTGATAATTATGCTTGCGAATGGAAAGAAGCCGTAGAAACGCCCGAAATCCGTAAACGTTTTACGCATTTTGTGAATGCTCCAGAGGTAAAAGACCCAACGATAAAGTTTGAACCAATGCGTGAGCAGGTAATGGCAGAAGATTGGAATAAGTAGTTGTGCCGCAGTGCAAATGAATGAACGAATTAGTGAATTAGCGAGTGAGTGTTTTGAATTCAATAAAAACTTAAAATAAACTATGGTTGATATAGATGTTTTGTGGCAACAAGTTTGCCGAGTTGAAGATATACCCGAAGATGGCGGTGCTTGTGTCTTGCTCGATGGTGAGCAGATAGCCATTTATAATTTTACACGTCGTGGCGAATGGTTTGCTACCCAAAATCTTTGCCCACATAAGCAGCAAATGGTGCTTTCTCGCGGTATGATTGGCACGCAAGCTGGTGAACCAAAAGTGGCTTGCCCGTTTCATAAAAAGACATTTTCGTTAAAATCGGGTAAGTGCCTGAGTGGTGATGATTACGAGATTAAGACATACCCTGTCCGAATCGAAGACGGCATGGTATTAGTAGCAATACAATGAGTTTTGGGATAATTATCCTCAAATCTTCATTGTAGGTTTAAGTAAATTAGAAAACTCCTCGGCCTCTGAGGAGTTTTTTTGTTTAGTTCAATCCACTATCTTTGCATTCTCCTTCATCATCACAATTTATGAATTTAAAAGAATACTTCGAGCCATTTCGTAAGAGTATCATCGGAATCGATGCTACATTTCAGACTCCTTACGGCCAAAAACCAGTTATTTATGCAGATTGGACTGCCAGCGGAAGACTTTATGCTCCGATTGAACAAAAATTAGCTTATCAATTTGGCGAATTGGTTGGCAATACGCATTCAGAATCTACCATTACAGGCACTGCCATGACCTACGCTTATCATATCGCAAAAGATAGGATAAAAGAACACGTGAATGCCTCAAAAAATGATGTTTTTTTGGCGATTGGTTCGGGAATGACGGGAGCAGTCAATAAATTACAACGGATTTTGGGACTACGAATCCACGAAAAATACCGCAAGCAAGTAACGCTACCAGAGGCTCAGCGACCAGTAGTATTTATCACGCATTTAGAGCATCATTCAAACCAAACCTCATGGCTCGAAACAATCGCTGATGTGGTGGTACTTGACCCCGATGCCGAAGGATTGGTAGATTTGCAAAACCTCGAAGAAAACTTAGAAAAATACAAAAACCGTCCACTGAAAATCGGAGCTTTTTCGTCTTGTTCCAATGTTTCGGGTATCTATACACCCTACCATCAAATGGCAAAACTCATGCACCGCTACGGTGGCTGGTGTTTTGTGGATTTTGCGGCTTCGGCACCATACATTGATATAAATATGCACCCCGAAGACCCCGAAGAGAGATTGGATGCAATTTATTTTTCGCCCCATAAATTTCTTGGCGGGCCGGGTAGTTCGGGCGTTTTGATATTTAATTCGGATTTGTACCAAAACAAAATCCCTGATAATGTAGGCGGTGGAATCGTAAACTGGACGAATCCGTGGGGTGGATATAGCTTTGTAGATGACATCGAAAACCGTGAAGATGCCGGAACTCCTGCCTTTTTGCAGACAATTCGCTCGGCTCTTTGTGTTGAGCTAAAAGACCAAATGCAGGTCAAAAATATCCATCAGCGAGAATCCGATTTACTAAAAATCGCATTTGCCGAACTTAGAAAAATACAAAATCT
>JALOLV010000116.1 GCA_025455785.1 Spirosomataceae bacterium
AGGGTCAAAACGATTAAAGTAAGTGTAAGATTTTGTTTGTTCGTATCTCTCGGGCGAACTCCCCCATTCGTCATGAATTATTTTACAATCTTTAAAAAGTAAATTTTTTCCGTATTTCGATAATTGATGCCCAAAATATGTATCTTCACCATACATAAAAAACTCTTCATCAAATCCGCCAGTTTTTTCAAATCCTTCTCTTCTAACCATCAAAAAAGCAGCCGCAATATAATCTACTTGCTCAGGGTCGCTGTATTTTGTAAAATGGAAAACTTTATCTAAAACATGACGAAATTGCGGGGGTACAATCCAAAAATCTTTACGAAAACTAAAAGTATGATAAAAAGCCCTCGGAGTAAGGTCTGGATATAGCTGATACGCTCCACCTGCAATGGCATCGGGGCGATTTTTGAGATGATTCAAACATTTTTCGATTGAGTTATCAATCATAATTGTATCGGTATTGAGTATCAAGAAATAGTCGCCTTTGGCAATTTTCATTCCGGCGTTATTTGCCCTACCAAAACCTGCATTATAACCCATTTCATGCCAAACCACATCGGGGAAATGTTCTTTTACAAATACTTCATCGTCTGCTTTTGACGCATTATTTACGATAATTACTTCAAAATCAAGGTTTTTGTTGAATTTATAGACCGAATTTAGACACTCAACTATTAAATGGGGAGTTTTATAATTGACAAATATTATCGAAAGTTTCATTAAAAAGGCTTATTACAAATTACAAAGTTAAAAAAAAGCTCAAATGATATGTTACCATTTGAGCTTTTTTAAGTAAAATCAATAAATTCTGGGCAATGTTATCAAATGAACTTACTATTAATTAATTTTCAAAATACAATTTTATCGAAAATACTTTAGTTTTGGTAATAATTATGTAAACACCTTTTTCTTTCAATTCTTAGGTAAAACCAATCACTTTAAAATTCTCATTCATGACACTACTATCCAAAGTAACAGTCTGTAAATGGTAAGACTGGTATTCGTTGTTTATAAACAGATATTCACAAAAAAATAAATTGAATGAACAGATGAACTATCTTTGTAAAAATTAAGGTTTTCAATCTAATGATATGTATAAAAAAGTAATATTAACTTTATCTGGTTTTGTCTTTCTAATTTTCGTTTTGTATGTCATAAAACACACTTCGACATTACCTTATGGTGATGACTTAGACCAAATTTTATGGTTGACTTCATTGAATACTAAATTCGGAACAGATTTTATAAAATTCTTTTTTGTTAAGGTAAACGAACATTTTGTGCTATTTACTCGTATTATTACATATCTTGACGCTCAAATCTTCGGAAAATCTTCACATTCTCACTGGATTATTATAGGATTTTTTTTATTTACTATCTCTGCGATATTATTGATTAGAATATTTGAATTTACTAAAAAAAGTAATGCCTTTGGGGTATTAATTTTATGTTTAATCTGGTTTGACCCACGCCTATATGAGAATATTCTTTGGGGGTTTACTTCACTACAACACAACTTTATAGTTTTTATCACCTTAATATGCGGATATTTAGCTATCTTCAAGAGTGACTCAAGAAGCTACTTTTTAAGCATTATGTTAATGTTATTTGGTGCATTTTCAAGTGGCAATGGCTTAATTTTACCAATTTTGTTAGGATTTGTCACTTTTCAGAAATCAAAAAAAGAAGCGGTAGGTTACATTATAATTTTCATTATATTGTGTGTTCTCTATTTGCAATCAACTAATTTAGAAGACCAAAAAACTACTGGTTTAAATTTTCTTTTTTTAATCAAAACAACATTATATTTCTTAGTATTTAATGCTGACTTTACAGATGGAAGATTGATTGTTCTATTTATCTTGTTAGCAATATTTTCGTGGGGTTACCTAATACTGTCATTTATAAACGGCATCAATAAGAAAATATCTCTCTTTGTACTATTTGTTTGTACTTTTGTACTTGCAAGTGGTCTTATGGTTGCACTAAGGCGGAACGATATACAAATTAATCAAATTAGCTTTGGTGCAAGATATAATTTATACTCAAAATTGTTTGTTACAGTTATTTTTGGATTGATAGTACACCAAATAAATGATTCAAAATTAAAATACAAAATCTTGATACTAACAATCGCAGTTACAATTTTCTCAATATCATATTGGAAAAATGTTAACAAAGCAAAAAGTTTTGAGAATTTATCTTTATCAAACTGGTATAATATCAAACATGTTGATTATGATACTAAGAACCAACAAATAAGGTGGAAAAGACACATAAATCATCAAAATACCAAATACTTTGACCCTTTTGAAGTTAAAACATTTAAAAACATTCAGGAAAACTTCACTTCAAAGGAAAAAGTAGATTTAGAAATAATTGAGGACACAAAATTAATTCTATTTATAAACAAAACATTAGAAACAAAGCATAAAACAGTATTTGTTTTATTGAAAAATAGTGATGGTAGTATTCTTTTGAACACTACCCAGAACAAAAATACTTTTGGTAAATTTTTAAAGGAAGCAAGTTATTATGGAAATGGATTCATTTCGTATCTTCAAAAGAAAAAATGCAGTGATTTGAACATTTTTGTTGAAAACTCTTATACCAACACAGGTGAATATGAGGTTCTTCTTTTAGTGAAAGATAATGAAAATTATAATTGCTTTAAAACCGACCATAAAATTCAAATTAAATGTCAATAAAATCAATACGAAACATAATTTTTTCAACAATTTTTCTTTGTGTTTTGTCAGCAAACGCTCAAGAAAATCAAGAATACTTGATAACACATGGTGTAGGGAATCTCTGGGAAGAAAAAGACAACTTTAAAGGGATTATGTCTAAAATGAATGACTTTGGATGTAATTCAACGGTTATAAGTATCCAATGGGAAAGAATTTATAGTAAATTTAACACAAGACCTGACTGGAGTATTATTGATGACCAAGTTGCTCATGCTCTAAAATTAAACTGGAAAATTGGTTTCAGAATTTATACTGGTAGAGCTTATACATCAGCCGAAAGAGACAAATTTTGGCCCGATGAAGAAACGGCAATTGATTTTAAGGGTAAACCCATGACTATTTATTATAACAGAAGTCATCCAAGTTTTTTTGCCGATGCAGCATATAACAAACCGATAGAATTTATTAAAGAAGTTGTAAATAGGTACAAATATTTACAATCATCAAATAAACTCATCTTTTTTTCTATCGTAACCACCAACGAAGAAGAATTTGGGTATGCACACCAAAACGAGCAATATCCAAATACACCAAGATACGACGCCATTTATGACCATTCAAAATATTCAATGATTAAGTGGAAAGACTGGATTCAAAAAAAGTATTCTACAATTAGAACTTTAAATGCCTTCTGGGGAATGAACTATCGTAGTTTTAAAGAGGTTGAACCAAATGTAAATTACTGGAATCCAAAATCTTCATTTACTGGTATTAGAGGAAAAGAATGGTATCTGTTTAGACATTTATATCTGAAGAAATTCCTTCAAGAAACAACAAAAGCCATAAAAGAAATTGATAATAATATCAAAGTTGCCATTGAAGCCGGTTCCTATTGTGATAATATATCATATCTTAGAGGAACTCTTGCATTTATTGATTTGTCCAACTCAGTAGATTTCATAAAATATAACGATTCACAGCATCAATGGTCAATAGATTTTATTCGAAGCAATTCTAATAAGACTCTTTTTTCTGAAGTCTCTGTAGGAGAAAATAGCAAGAAAAGCGATGAATTAATAAAACTTATCGATTACAATTTCAGCAGAGGATGTAAAATGATGTATTTTGCTGTACAAACTCTCGATGATATCGAACGCTCCGAGGCCGCTATTAGGTATTCTTCATCGAAATGGAAAAAACAAAACCCAATAAATATTACTCCAACCAAACAAATGTCTTATACACTATCGGAAATAATTGACGATTATCCAACGGTTATCAAGCGTTGGCAAGATATTTCCGAAAATGGAAAACACATAGTTGATGTGAAATTTTATGAAGATATTTTAATTCTTGATAAACCAATAGAAAAACCACTACCTGATATTCAAAATAATGACGAGATAAGTACTCCACCACCTGTAATTTCAAATCCAGATAAAATAAATCAAGCTCCTGTTCAAATCAGGCAATTTGAAGCTCAGGTAGTATATGGTCAAGAATTCTACTTCAATTTACCTTTTGATGTTGTTCGTGACATTGATGGTTTTATTGCATTGACTGAGCTGTATGAGGCCCCACCTTGGTTAAAATATTCAAGGTATGAACAGTTATTAACTGGTAAATCTTCCGTTCTTGGTGTATTCCCTTTCAGTTTGAAATTTTATGACAATAATGGTTTGAGTACAATTGCTACATTCAAAATTGAAGTCGTTCCCCCAAGGATTGACCTTGAATTAATTAAAGCTGGCTATTTTGATGAGGGTATCAAAGGGCAAGGAATGCTTCATAATAACCGAGAAATACTTTTAGAGAAAGAACAAGAACCTCTTAACATTGTAGTACGCTCTAATTTAGACTCTGTCAAAATTGAGTTTAACCTCAATGGACCTTTCAAACATCAAAGAGTTTCTAAGTATGGGAAAAATACGATACATAGCTTATTTCAAGATGGCAGAGGGTTTGTACCTCCGATTGGGAAATATACACTCGATATACGAGCAATTAAGGATGATTCAATTGAGGTAATTAAAAACCAAATAAGTTTCCTTGTAAAACCATTTTCTGAAAATGAGGTCAATAGTTGGATAATTTACCCAAATCCATTCCTAAAAGTTTGCAACATTATTATACCCTCAGGTCAAAAAATCGAAGACCTTAATCTTGTGTTTTATGACTTAAACTCTAAAGAATTTAAGATAAATATTAATGAAACTATGACTTATAAAAACAATATTTACATAGACACTGATAAAATTGGTTTGAGTAGCGGTATATACATTTTAAAGGTTTCCAATCAAAAAGGAGAAGTTATTACTGTAAACAAAGTAGTAAAACTATAAACAATAGTTTACAATCTCAGAAATTTGTCGAATGAGAGATTCCTCCATATCAAAGAATAACGGAAGTGACAAAGCTCTTTGTGAAGCACTTTCCGAAACAGGGCATTCCACGTAATTTTGATTTATGGGAGTAGGTTTAATGAAGGATAAAAGTATCTACGTGGAAAGATGTCAACTTTTGATAATGCGTATTTAATATTCAATAAAGTTTCTTCAGATGGCATCATTACAGGGTTTACCTCTAAAATCTGCTACTGATTCTTCTTCGGTCCAAAAACCTTTTATTGTAGAAAAATTACGGCCTAAGTGAATCCTAATGGCGACCTTAACCCCCAAATTATTGACAGCGTGATTAATCTGGTTATCAATTTGAGTCCAATTTGGCCTTGAATCAGGAGTCGGATAAACTCTTTCCCACCAAACCGTAAGAAGCACCGAATTACAACCCGCTCCCACCATTTTGGTCATGAGTGGGATTGCATGATTAGGGTCTTTTTCGAGATTTAATAATCCGTGTGCAACATATCTTTTGTTATCGTTTTGGGCAAATCCAAAAGACAACATCGTAATAGCCAAGAATAAACTCCAAATCCAACGTATCATTAAACCAAATGAGTTTGATTAATTTACAAAAGTAAGTTATTTTAATTTAAAAATCGAAAACTTTTGGTCAACAACAAGATAACCTCTGCCGGGTAAAAATTGAATTTTATTGATTTTATGAGAGACATCAAAAACCTTCACTAAATCGTAATTATCCTCAATAATCGGCAATTTCTGCTTGATATATGAAATCTCAATATCTCTCAAGACTAACCACTTTGGTCTCAACTTATCAATTGTATGTGCAAAATTATCCTTTGAAGGGCCAAGTACTCTTCTTGCTCCAACTACTTCACTTGATGACATGCCGGGGTAATCATACATTTTCATTTCTGAGTAAAAACCAATGTAACCCAAACATTCTAAAAAAACAGTATCGGTAGGTTTTCCATTTTGTTTCAGCCAAAATCCAATTTGCTTGCGATTACCATTTTCAATTATCTCTTGTTGACATCTCATTTGATAACTCGAACAAACAAAGATTACGAGAAAATAGCCTATAATCACACAACTAAAAGCTTTGATAATGATTATTTGGGGTTTAAGCAAATCTAAAAATCTATCAATAACACCTACAAAACTTATCAAGACCAAGGTTGTTGTGATTGGAACATACCAAGGAAACGGAAAAGAAGCAATGTAGCCTAAATAAAGAATACCGACGAGAGCCGACAAAGACACTGCTTTTACAAATTTACTAATTCGAAAAAATAATGCAGACAAGCCAATGATTGTCATTAGCCAACTTATATAAAAAACAAAATTAAACCAGCCCCCAAAACTTGTTGCATACGGGGGAGTGAATATTGAATCTATGACAATATTTCTATTTACCGGAAAACTAATAGGATTTAAAAAACCTAACTTAATCAGTTGTAATAAGTCTCTATTCAACCCTTTTGCAATAATAGTATGTGGAATTGGGGTTGAATAATAGTATGTCGAAAACACAAGCCAAGGGGCATAAATCAATATTGAAATAACCCCAGCTTTCAAAAAATTAATTAAGTAGTCCTTTCGGTTACGTGCAAAAAGTGTTTCTGGACAAAAAATTAAAACCCCTACCATAAAAGCTCCGGAGTATATAAATCCATCTGGTCGAGAATACTGTAAAAAAGATAACACAGCTCCGAGCAGCAGTACAGATTTTTTGAAAATTATGGTATATATGAGAGCGACTATCGAAAACAACAGAAATGCCGTTTCCATTCCATTAATTGAAAAATCGATATTTTTTACCTCAAAAATAAAGACTCCAACCAGAATAAAAGAAGATAGACTCGTTCGGAAGATTTCTTTAGAAATTCGATAAAGTAGGACAACTGTATAGCTCAAGAAAAGCCCACTCACTATTCTAAATAGCCACAAAACTAAGTCGTCGGAGGAGTTTAACGTAACAAAATTTAATAATGCGGGAAGTAACACTCCAAGTGGTGAAGTGAAAGTATGTAATCGCTCACCAATCTGAAAAACCAAACCATTGCCGATTGCTAAATTTTTACTCGCTCGATAGGTTATGTACCAGTCTTCCCAAGCATGTGAAGTATAAATTGAATAAGCAATCGTTAGAATAAAAGTAAATAAAAAGAGCGTGACTTCGTTTTTGGATAATTTTTTCAAAATCATTGTGTTATTTAAGTTTTCCTTTTTTTTACTAATTCGAGGTATTACTTCAAAGATAACGCAATGGTTTTATTTAATGAGCTATATATTTGAGTTAATTATGTTAGATATAAATCGAATCAATGACTTATCCATATCAAAAAATAATGGAAGAGACAATGCCCTTTGAGAAGCACTCTCTGAAACAGGGCAAGGAGAGTATTCTGTGAGGTATGGTAATTGATTTAAAGATGGAAAAAAATATCTTCTTGGAATAATATCAACTTTCCCGAGTTCTTCTTTAACTTTTAAGAGTGCGTCTTCAGAAGGCAAAATTACTGGATAATACGCATAATTATACTGAAAATCAGATTCAGGTGAAACTGGTTTTGTCAATTTTGTCCAATCAAGAAGAATGTCATAAGTTTCACAACTTGCTTTACGGCTTGCAATTATTTCTTCAACTTTTGGGAGATTACACAAACCCATTGCTGCATGAAACTCAGAATTTTTACCATTTATTCCAACTGTAAAATAATCATCATTGATATGCCCAAAACTACGGTATTTGTACATTTTGTCATACAATTCATCATCTTTACAGATAATACAGCCACCCTCAATCGTATGAAAAACCTTTGTAGCATGAAAACTGCAAGTTGAAACATCGCCAAATGAAAGCAATGACTGGCCTTTGTAAGTTGCCCCAAAGGCATGTGCAGCATCATAAATAACTTTTAAATTGTATTTCTTGGCAATTTCTTCAATTTTTTCAACCTCACAAGGATTACCGTACACATGGGTTGCCAGTATTGCACAGGTTTTTTCGGAAATGGCCTCTTCGATTAAATCAGCATTTATATTGAATGTCTTATTCTCTATATCAACAAAGACAGGCTTACAATTTTCCCATAAAATTGAGGTAGTAGTAGCACAATATGAAAAAGGTGTTGTGATTATTTCACCCTGAAGTTCGAGGGCTTTAATTGCAATTTGAATGGCAATTGTTCCGTTTCCAACAAAAAGTAGATTTTTTACTCCCAAATATGTTTGGAGTACTTTCTCCAATTCCTTCACAAGCGGACCATTATTTGTTAGCCAGCCTCTTTCCCAAATTTCATCAATATAGTGTTTGTAAAGTTCTTTATCTGGTAGAAAAGATTTCGTTACCTGAATTGCCATATTTAAAACTCGCTTACTTCGAGAAATTATTGATTAAAATACAATATTACATAAAAAGTAGCTTTAAGAATAATGATTTATATCAGCCTTTATGTAATGATGAATCATTGTTAAATGACTTATTGCCAAGATTCAAGCGGAATATTCATTGGTCTTATTGCCCCGGGCCATTTGCCGTGCCATGCAGATTTATCTCTATCTTCAACAATATCGAATGTAATTGCCTCTTCCATAAAAAAGGCTGCTGATGAAGCATCTTTTACAATCATCATTGATATATAATATGAACCGTCATTTAAGAAATCACCCGGTATCGTGCATTGACCTTTGACAATTCCTTTTTGGTAGTTTGCTGGTTTATTACT
>JALOLV010000497.1 GCA_025455785.1 Spirosomataceae bacterium
TGATGTTTTTATTGACCTATACAATAAAGGAGATATTTACCGTGGACACCGCATGATAAACTGGGACCCGCAAGCCAAAACGGTGGTTTCGGACGAAGAGGTTATCATGAAGGATGTTCAGCAGAAGCTGGTTTATATTCGTTATCAGATTGCGAATAGCGAAGATGGAATCACCATCGCTACCGTTCGCCCAGAGACTATCATGGCCGATTCGGCGATTTGTGTGCATCCCGAAGACGAAAGATATAAACATTTGATTGGCAAAAAGGCTTTGATTCCGATTATCAATCGTGAAATTCCGATTATTGCGGATGAATATGTTGAGCGTGAATTCGGAACGGGAGCTTTGAAAGTTACGCCTGCCCACGACCAAAATGATTACGCTTTGGGGCAAAAACACGGTCTCGAAATCATTGATATACTGACCGAAGACGGAAAACTCAACGAAAAAGCTCAGATTTTGGTTGGCGAAGACCGTTTTGCGGCCCGTAAGAAAATCATTCCGATGCTCGAAGAGGGCGGTTATATAGTCAAAATCGAAGATTACAAATCTACGGTTGGGACATCCGAGCGTACTGGGGCGGTTATTGAGCCGAGGTTGTCTTTGCAGTGGTTTTTGGCAATGAAACGCATCAGCCAGCCTGCTTTGGAGAATGTAATGAACGATACCATCAAACTGATACCACCGAAGTTTAAGAATACGTATAATTATTGGATGGAGAACGTCCGGGATTGGTGTATCAGTCGTCAGTTGTGGTGGGGGCAGCAGATTCCGGCATTTTATATGCCAGATGGCACTTGTATTGTTGCCAAAAATAAGAAAGAAGCTCTTAAAATTGCTCGAAATAAATACCAATTATTTGCATTATCAGAAAAAGACTTAACCCAAGATGAAGACGTACTCGATACTTGGTTTAGCTCGTGGCTTTGGCCAATTTCGGTATTTGATGGATTGCAAAACCCTAACAATGAGGATATTAGCTATTATTATCCGACCAATGATTTAGTAACAGGCCCCGATATTTTATTCTTTTGGGTTGCCAGAATGATTATTTCGGGATACGAATACCGTGGAGAATTCCCATTCAGAAACGTTTATCTGACGGGTCTTGTACGTGATAAACAAGGACGTAAGATGTCGAAATCGTTGGGAAATTCGCCAGACCCACTCGAACTAATCGAAAAATTCGGTGCGGATGGTGTTCGTACGGGTCTTTTGTTTAGTAGTCCGGCGGGAAATGATTTGCTTTTTGATGAAAAACTCTGCGAGCAAGGGCGTAATTTCTGCAATAAAATCTGGAATGCCTTTAGGTTGGTAGATGGCTGGAGTACCGAGAATGGCGAAAGAAAGACAGGGAATGATTTAGCGGTTGCATGGTTCCGTTCGAGATTAAATCAGGTGATTCCAGAGATAATTGACCATTATGAGAAATTCAGAATGTCGGATGGACTTCTGGCTTCTTACAATTTGGTTTGGGATGATTTCTGTTCGCAGTACCTCGAAATGATTAAACCTGCCTACATTGACGGACAAGCCCAACCAATAGACCAAGTTACTTACGATGCTACGCTCGAATTCTTCGATGAATTGATGCGTTTGTTGCATCCGTGGATGCCGTTTATCACCGAAGAAATTTGGCAAAATATCAAACAAAGAGGCGAAAATGAGTCAATTTGTCGGGCTGAATTTCCAATAGGTGGAGAGGTGAATACTGAAATTTTGGAGGATTTTTCTATTTTGTCGGAATTGATTTCGTTTATTCGTAATACTCGCAATGCCAAGCAGATTTCGCCAAAAGAGGCTCTGCCGCTAAACATCAAAGCAAGTTCGACGAATCGTTATGAGCAATTAGCAAGTTTGATTCAGAAGTTGGGTAATATTTCAGAAATTACTTATAATCAAGCGATTGAAGGTGCAAGTACCGTTATCAAAGGCGATGAATTTGTGATTGATTTGGGAAGCAATATTGATGCAGAAGCCGAAAAACAGAAATTGACCGAAGAATTAAATTATACCGAAGGTTTCAAAAAGTCTGTTTTAGCAAAACTCTCAAATGAGCGTTTTGTGGCGAACGCCAAGCCCGAAATCGTCGAGAACGAGCGTAAAAAACTCGCCGATGCCGAAGCTAAAATCAAACTTTTGGAAGAGGCATTGAAAAAATTGGGATAGATAACATTCGGGAACACGCCTCGGCGTGTTCCTACAATTCATTTTTTGAAAATATATCATTCCCCCAATTTTCTGGGTTATTCAAAATATAATAATAATAGTAGATTTTATTGTAAGAGTCCATATCTCGCACAATATGGTCATGGAATCTACTTTGCCAACTAAAATCTGCATGGATTTTTCTGCATAATTTTGTTACCCTTCCCTTCAAATGATTAATAATCGAAGAAACAGAGTTCGGAATGAGTGGTTGTAAACCGAATCTGGCTTGTTCCTGATTTATCCAGAGAGTTTTATTATTCTTCGGAAACAATAACGTATTGCCAATTGTCAGTAAAAGATGAAAATGGTTAGGCATTACTACAAAAGCATTAATATGCACATCTTGCCATTGGGATTCTAAATTTTCGATTTCATTTTTTAAAATCAGCCCTAACTCCGAATAATTCATGGCCTTATGCTCAATTTTTCCAAAAAAATGTTCACGGTCTCTTGTACAAACCGTTACGAAATAGCAGCCATCTTCGGCATAAGTGCGTGTAGGAAGTCTATATTGTTTGTGTGATTTGAATTTCATTGTGTAATGTTGTAGGAACGTGCCGTGGCACGTTCAATAAATATGTACATTCAATTGATATGGATAATAAAACACGCCGTGGCGTGTTCCCGAATGTTCAATTATTTTTACCACCTAACCTGCCCATCGCCGTAGCAAATCCATTTTTCGGTAACGAGCTTTTCGAGAGCAAAAGGTCCACGGGCGTGGAGTTTTTGGGTCGAAATTCCGATTTCTGCCCCTAAACCAAATACTCCGCCATCTGTAAAACGAGTCGAAGCATTGTGATAAACCGCTGCCGCATCAACATCTCTTAAAAACCGCTCGGCAAGCTCAGTATTTTGGGTAATGATTGATTCTGAATGTCTCGACGAATAATTCTGGATATGTTCTAAGGCTTCGTCAATCCCATTTACGGTTTTGATTGAGATTTTGTAATCGAGCCATTCACGTCCAAAATCTTCGGGTACGGCTTCGTATAATCTATCGTAGTTAGCGTTTTTTAATACTTCAAATCCTCGATTATCGGCATAAACAGCCACGCTCCATTTCTTAAAATCCTCGCAAAGCATTGGTAAAAAAGTATTTACGATGGATTCATCCACCAAAATACAATCCAACGAATTACAAACTGAAGGACGTGAAACTCTGGCATTGACGACAATATCACGTGCTTTTACCAAATCGGCGGTAGATTCTACGTAGGCATGACAAACGCCCGCACCGGTTTCGATGGTAGGGATGAGTGAATTTTGCCGAACAAATTGAATGAGGGCATCGCTACCTCGTGGAATAATTATATCGACGAATCGAGTAGCCTTCAAGAGTTCATCTACGAATTTTCTATCGGTTGGTAATAACAAAACGGCGTATTTATCAACTCCAAATTCTTCAAGAACCCCGTGAATCAGCCCGACCAAGCATAAGTTTGAAAAATTAGCTTCTTTACCTCCCTTCAAAACACAGGCATTGCCAGAACGCAAACACAACGACGCAACATCGAGCGTAACATTGGGGCGAGATTCGTAGATTACACCCACAACGCCCAAAGCCACATTTATTTTCTTGATTTTGAGTCCATTTTCTAAGGTTTTCTCGGTTAAAACCACATTGGTTGGGTCGGGTAGTTCGGCTACTTGACGAAGCGACGAAGCCAAATCTTCGATGCGTTTTTCGGTCAGCAAAAGCCTATCCCACTTCGGGTCCGATTTGGGCATTAAGTCTAAATCTTTTTGGTTTTCAGACATAATCATGTCTTTATTAGACAAGACAACCTCTGCCAAACGAACGAGTAAATCGCGGCGACGTTGGTCGGATAAATTACGGACACCGATTGATGCCTTTTGCGTAGCTTGCAAAAGAGGTAAGATAGATTCCATTTTCTTTGGTTAA
>JALOLV010000004.1 GCA_025455785.1 Spirosomataceae bacterium
AACATCTTTATTCATTAAATCTGTCGCTTTTACAAAAACAACTTCAGAAAAATTAGCCTTCGGAATTGTCCTTAATACATAACTTGAAATAGGTAAATCACCACTATATGTTTGATAATTAGCGGCAATAACCTTATTGTTTCTTTTACTAACTATTTCAACTAAATATCCTCCTTTTGTATAAAGCATATCATAAATGCCTCTTGCTTCGGTTCCACTTGCTGGTACATGAGCCGTTACATTCCAATATTGACAACTTTCCGGGCAAGGGTTCTGTGGAATACAGTCTGGTTCACACATAAGCGTTGAATCAACATCAAAATTAAAATCTGCTACATACTTGTTCAACTGTTCAATCGTATAGCCATAGCTATCTGTACTTGTAGTTTTTACTAATTGATTATGTTTGCCTTTATATGTATTCCTATACGCCAATGGCATTTCATCTTTATATGTAAAATCTGTTATACTTACCTGAGGTGTACCTACACCATTTTCTGAATAAACCTTTGACGCTGTTTGTTCTATACGGTATTTCTTAATTTTCAAGTAATAATACTTTGTCTGATTAACCCCATTTAGTTTAACTACTCGCTGACAAAACAAACTATCAACTGCTAAGCCATTATTTACTGTGTAAACCATCCCATTTTCGGATAGTAGGTTATTTGCTTGATTATAGCTCTCTTCTTTTAGTAAACTCCCACCTCTAAAATCATATTGGGGTATAAAACCATCTAAATAATATACTACCGTTGGTACGCATATTTCTTGATTATTTTCATCAAAATAACAGTATTGGCTGTTTTGTGCTGTACTTAATTCTGTTTCGTCTTGGTCAAAGTAAGAAATGGTTTTGCCTATCTGTATTGAGTTTAAAACATCATACACTGTTTCTGTTACTTTTCTATAACCTACTGAAGGGCGACCAGATTCAGACATCAATAAATCATATAAAGCTGAATTAGTATAACGAGTGGAGTTATAATCATCAAAACGATAAATCGGCTTAATAAATAAAAAACCTGATGACTGGCTACCTGATGTATAATCGTAAGATTTAATGGTTTCTGTTCCTCTCAAAAAGTCCTTCACTCGTATTTGTTGAATCCGTAAACCACCGATAGGGGTTGTTCCATAATTACTTGCTCGATGAGTTTCATAAGTAAATTCAGTTGTCGTACCTGCTGAATGGCTCATTTTTTCCAATGAGCCATAGCGTAAAAATGTAATATCTGTTGCTCGATTTGCACCACAAGAACCACTTAAAAAATCACTTCCTATCAAGCCCATACCATTGATATTTCCATCTGCTCCGTTAATATACCCCCAATGGTCTATACCATAGGTAAAGCGTGTTTTGAAATTAAACCCGCTTTCCTCTCCATAATATTTAAAATCTGATTGGTTTCCATCAGGATAATGAATTGTTGAAAGTTTTAAACGTTTTTTGTGGGTCAAACCTACTGGATTTATACCATCATAAGAATATCCGCTGGGTAAATCATAACCACTATTGTCTGTTCCTGTGAAATAACCATAATCAAAACTCCAGGTCATTTTCTGGGTGGGGTCTGATTTATCGTAAACAACCATATTTTTCATGATTTTAGCAGAACTACTGTTATTCGGATTCTGTGTCCAATCATCAATATCTTCTCTATTAGGTATTCCTATTAGAGTACATATTTCTTGTGGTTGTAGAGTTACAGGGTGTGGTATTGTAAAACAATAGGTATAACCATCATTAAACTTAATTACAGTATGTTTTCCTTCTATTTTGTCAATAAACGCTCCTTCTACAAAAACTCTATTAACTTTCTTTTCTACTGTACTCGGACAATTACCTGTCGCTTCATTATCTGCTAACTTGTAGTAGCTATATAAAACTTTGTGATGTTTAAAATCAATCACTTGACCTTGTGGAGATATAATTTGTTTACAATACCATGCTGAAACTACCGAATTGGTCTTTAAATAGTGATTAAAATTTGGAGAATTTACATTATATGGTAATGGATATACTTGATTGGCTTGAGCAAACCCAACTTCTACTTCGGCTGTGTTTTCAACAGCATCATTGGTAAATGAGTATTGCGTACCATCTGGCATTGTAAATAAAAAGCTATTGAATTGTCCTACAATACTGCTTCCATCTCTTGGACTTAACCCTGAACTTCCTTTAATATCATTATCTAAAATAAACTTTATCTCTCCATTTTGACGGAATACAAACTTATACGAAGCTCCACCAACATTTAAAAAGAAATAGTCGGGTTCTTTGTCGTCTTCTGCTCCACTTTCATACCCTGTCGCATACCCTTTTCTATCTACTTTTGTTGTCCATGAAGTCATTTCAAATTTACCTTCATCGGGTAATCCTCTCACAATTCTTGTAACTGTTGGAATACCAGTAATTTCCCAACCTAAGCCAGTCCATCCCGATACTTGATGTCCTCTAATACCTGAAGCGTTATAATTTAGCCCCAAAGAAACGCTTAATTTTCCCTCTTGTAAACCATATAAAGGCACACCAACCATCGGTGTACCGGTGTACTGATTGACTGAAATGTCTTGCAAATAATTCGATTGAGAAATTTCGGGAGATGCCGTTGGATTAATACCAGTAAAACTTGCATTTGCAGAATTAAGAATAGGTTGTACACCACCCTTTGGCAGAACCATCTTTTGGATTGATTGTTTCGGCAATGGTGGATAGTAGGGCTTTAACTCTTTTCGTGTTGCTGTCTGGCTATATCCAAACATACTCATACATAATAAACCCAGTAGTAAAGTAATGTGTTTCATGAATAATAGATTTAATCTTTGTGGATATACAAATCACACCTATATTTTGGATTCTACCAAATCAAGTCTCATTTATTTATTTTTCGGTATTTTACCATAATTCTTTCGACTCGTCAGGTGTAACATCAGTTGGGTTGTCAACCCAATTTAGACCAATATAAAATCCTTTACTATATATTGAGAAAACCCACTGAGGGCTTATATCTGTCAAAAAATCAAACTTCCGATAAGATAAAACTCCGATAATTAGTCCACATATCCCACCCCAAATTTGAAAACTGGGAATATCTTTGAATAGTCCTGAAAAGAAAGTATAACCTAAGAATAATGGTAAACCACACGTATAAACTACTAATGGAACAAACAACACCCACCAGTAGTGATGGTTGTTAACTTTCAAAGCGATGAGCATCCCTTTAAGAAAGAATACTAAACAATAGACTAAAGCCGTAAAAAAAAGTAACATTAGTCCAAAAATCAGCTTATGAAAATCAAATAATGGAGCGATAAAATAAGTGATAGCGTATCCTGTAGCTACTAATGGCGAATAAAGAATGACTTGAAAAAGAAATTTTAAAAACAGCCATAAATAGATAAATGTTGTCTCAAGAATGGCAAAGACAAAACCAGAGTTGTTGTGATGGTAATTTTTCATAATCGCAGTAAAAAAAAGCGTGAACCGCTGCTTACTCCGTTATAGAGGCTCTGGTAAGCCCATTCCACAAAGTAAAGCAACGCCCACGCATGACTGCGGGCGTTTAGCTTAGACTTTCTTGTGGAATTAAAAATTTACCAGATTTCTATAACAAGAATTTTAGCTAACGCAAATGTATATATTTAAATAATACTTCCCCTACTATAAAATTTTCATTAAATACTTGATGTTTTAAATTTTACACAAAAATGTGTAATGTTTCTTTTTATTCAATGTAAAATGAGAAATTTTTTCTTATTTTTAAATTAGAAAAGAAAGAATTTAGAGAAATAAAATGTATATAATCATGACAATATGTCATAATGAAGCATTTTTTTAGCTAATGTGTTGATTATAAGTACTTTACAATTGTAAATATTTAAAATTGTCGCCGCCGCCCCCCTCCTTCTTTAAAAAGAATGATTTGCTTTTTTGTTTTTTGTTTTCCCTCTGAAAATCAAAAAATCCATCTTTTCCACACTTATTAACACCTTAAATGAAAGACAACACAACTATTTGTGATTATTTATAATATATTTTATCTTATTTGCAGGGAGCCGTAAACTACTCATTATCAATTAGATACGATAAAAAAAAGAAACATTTTATTAGTCAAAAGAAACATTTTATTAGTCAAAAGAAACATTTTATTAGTCAAAAGAAACATTTTATTAGTCAAAAAGAAACATTTTATTAGTCAAAAGAAACATTAAATAGAAACAGTTTTTTTTATACGTTTTTATTATTAAATTTGCTATGAAATCAAATAAAGTTACCGAAAATATGAATAAAGTTATTCGACAGGATAATAGTATTACCAACGCTCGATATGATTTTACGGCCTGTCAGCTTGATATTCTTTTTTCTATCATGGGACAAATCCACGATGATGATTCCACAAATAAAATATATACAATGTATGCTAAAGAAATTGAGAACCTAACAGGCAGAAAGTGGGATTATTCTCAATTTCGTGAAGCAACCGAGAATATGGGTAGTCGTATGTTTGAAATAAAAACAGACAAAGAATATACCCAATTTTGGTTATTTCAGAGGGTAAAATATATTATTGGACAAGGACGTGTAGAAATTAAATTCAGCGAAGATGCCATCTCATTACTAAAACAATTAAAAAACAATTTTACTACCTACGAACTTCAGTCAGCTTTAAGCATGAGCAGCAAATATGCGAAACGTATATATCAAATCTGCTCGCAATGGAAGGATATTGGAGAAAGCAAAAGATTTGATATAAAAGAGTTAAAGTCTAATTTAGGACTAATTGATAGTAAAGGAAATGAAGAGTATGCTCCTATCTCTATGTTCAAATCACGAGTACTTGATATAGCGGTTAAACAAATCAATGAGCATACTGACTTAGAAGTTTCCTATCATATGGCTGGGGAACATGGACGCAAAAAACCATTGAAAAATATTACCTTTTATATCACTCGAAAAAGTCCAATAATTCTGCCTATTGAATTTGAAAAAGAAAAAAATCCAAACGTCAGAATGCAGCAATTGTATCTTGTTTTAGATAAACTTGGCATCAAATCAAGTGCAATTGTAAAAAAGATTGCAGATAATGAAGAAATGATTAAGGAAGTTTTTCGCTTCAATTACCAATATCAAACAGGCGAATTAAAGGTTGATAAAAACCCAGCAGGCTTACTTCTCACAAAACTTGGTCTAACAGCAAAAGCACAAAAGTAATGTCTAATAAGTTAATCATGGACGTATTTAGTCAATAACTCCTCCAAAAGAGGAGTTAATTTCTTCTTGTCTTTAATCATTTTTATTCTTACACTCTCCATTAATTCACTTGGAATCCAGGCACTAATCTGCTCACTAATCTCTTTCTTACCAACTGGCTTACCTTTGTTTTCAACTGGCTCAACCTTCTGCATTGTAACTTTAGTCGGTGTACTAAGCAAGCTTTCTGCAAATAGCTTCTTCTTATCTTCAAAATTATTCTTTGCCATATACTATTATACTATTATCATATAAAACTATTAATCTACAATTACAGAATACTATTAAACTATAAATATAGTATTCACTTTAGTGATTCTATTATTTCTTCAGCTAAATTCGTAATTTCCTCTTTCGCTTTTTCATCTTGTCCATCCATTACGCCACTACTTATAACACTACGTGTATAACTCACTCGGTCACAGATTACTGTATTGTGCAATGGAATCTCGTAACTCTGAATGATTTTTTTTATTTCGTCATTTATACTTGTTCTATTCTTTACCATATTAAGTACTACTCCAGACTTTAAATTTGGTCTTCTTTTTTGAGCATCTTTTAGAAGCGAAATAGTTGCTTTGATTGCCATGACATCTAAATATCCAACTTTTGTCGGAATCAAAACATAATCTGAAATATCAAATAATTCAGGTAGCTTACTCGTCAAATAAGGTGGGGTATCAATAACCAATAAATCAATATCGTTTTGAATTGTGGTAAGATTAGATAAGTTATCGTGTGCAATAATTTTAACACCTTCTAACAAACTACCTAATCCTGTAATACTTTCTTGTGGGTCTCCATCTAATAGCCCAACTTTAAGATGGTCTTTAAAAAAAGTAGCTAAATTTACAGATAGGGTTGTTTTACCTACACCACCTTTTTGATGAGCAACAGTAATTATTTTCATAAAGAGTTATTAAAATAATAGTATTGTAGTAAACTATGATACTACAAATATAGTCTTTTTATTTGATTATACCTTATCCAATAGCCTTTTTACAGTCATTTTATGAAACTTTTTATTTCTTGCTGTCCTAAATCCATTTTCATTTAACTCTTGAGCAATTTCTGCAAGACTTCTCAACTCATGTTTACACTTTCTGATAAAAGCTAAAGCAAGTTTATTATTTGGATTTATGCTTGATTTATAAATGTGTTTTGAACGACCTAATTCTCTTGACTCATCTGAAAAGTTATCGGGTTTGCCTAACTTAACTCCACGATTTTTCTTTGCTTCTAATGCCTGACGTGTTCTAATACTAATAAGCTCTCTTTCTCTTTGAGCCAAGCCTGCAAAGACTGATAACATAAAAGAATCCATTTGACCATTTTGA
Source organism: Spirosomataceae bacterium (assembly GCA_025455785.1). Classification (GTDB taxonomy): domain Bacteria; phylum Bacteroidota; class Bacteroidia; order Cytophagales; family Spirosomataceae; genus JALOLV01. The sequence continues at coordinate 6,592 of JALOLV010000004.1, forward strand.
GTAGGTATGTCGCACGAAATAAGCCTTCCTTTCAATTGCTCTAAAATATCAAATGTATCTCTCACATCTCGGCTCAGGCGGTCTAACTTTGCTACTATTAATGAATGACCGTTACGATTACATAACTCTATGGCTTCTTTAAGGTATTGGCGATTAATGGTATCTTTTCCGCTTTCTAATTCAATAAATTCTTTTACAATCAAAGCACCATCTAATTTGGCATAATATTCAACTATTGCACGTTGTGCCTCCAAACCTAAACCGCTTTTGCCTTGTTTTTTTGTGCTTACTCTCAAATATGATACATACTTTTTCATGCAAAACTCATTTTACCACTTTACTATAATACTATTATGCTATAAATATAGTATTATAGTGTTTAACAAACAAGAGTAACGTATTTAAAACGTCCGTTCTTAATATGTTACGATAATAGAATATACAAATGTGAGGCATAGTGATTGTTACATTAGTTATTTTGAGACCTCCTAAATTTTAGTAGAAAAGAAACAGCTATACCGCTATTTCGTTTGCTATCATTTCTGCTTGTTTTAAAACGGTCTCTGTCGCCAACATTTGCATGTCAGGCGGATAACCGAACTTTCTTAAAATTCTTTTTACTGCAACTTTCAATTTAGCTTTTACGCTTTCTTTAATTGTCCAGTCAATAGATGCGTTTTGTCTGATGGTTTCTGTCAGCACAACGGCAAGTTCTCTCAATTTGTCTTGTTGCATGAGTTCTCTTGCACTGTCATTGTTTGCAACTGCTGTATAAAAAGCATACTCAAAGTCTGTTAAACCCATGTGCTTGGCTTCATTGTCCATTTCAACAATGTCCTTGCTCAGATTAATAAGTTCTTCAATTACTTCGGCTGCTGTCAGAATTTTGTTGTGATATTTCTTGATTGAGTTTTCGAGCATTTCTAAAAAAGTTCTGCTCTTAACCAAGTTCTTTTTAGCTCTTGATTTTATTTCATCATTCAAGAGTTTTTTCAAAACTTCCAAGGCAACATTTTTATGTTCCATTCCTTTCAGTTCCATTAAGAACTCTTCGGATAAAATTGAAATGTCAGGTTTCTTTATTCCTGCTGCATCAAAAACGTCAATGACTTGTTCAGAAATCAATGCTTTGTCTATTACTTGGCGAATGGTCGTTTCAATTTCTTCGTCTGTTCTGCCCGAACCTGTTCCGTCAAACTTTGCCAACCTTGCTTTCACTACTTGGAAAAACGAAACTTCGTCTTTTGCATCCATTGCTTGGTCATGCGGAATTGCAATAGCAAAAGCTCTTGATAATGCTGTTACTTCGTTGATGTATCGTTTCTTTCCATCTTCTAAGCCTAAAATGTGTTCTTCGGCTGCAAGTATCAAAGATAATTTTTTTGAAGTATCAGCTTCAAAATACGTCTCATATTCGAAGCCATGATACATTTGAGAAACGACTTCTAATTTCTCTAACATCAATTGAACGGCTTGTTCTTGTAAAATAGTTGGGTCGCCTTTGCCACCTGCATCAGAATAAAATGCCAATGCCTTTTTCAAGTCTGCAGCAATACCTAAATAATCTACAATCAAACCGCCTGGCTTGTCTTTATAAACTCGGTTTACCCTTGCAATGGCTTGCATCAGGTTATGTCCTTTCATTGGTTTGTCAATGTAAAGAGTGTGCATACTTGGTGCATCAAAGCCAGTAAGCCACATATCCCTAACGATTACCAATTGCAATTCGTCATCAGAATTTTTCATTCTTTCAGCAAGCGTTCTCCGTTGTTCTTTGGTGGTATGATGTTTTGAGATTTTTGGACCATCAGAAGATGCCGAAGTCATTACCACTTTTATCACGCCTTTATTCAAATCATCTGAATGCCACTCAGGTTTTAAGTCAATGATTGCCTGATACAAATCGGCGGCAATTCTACGGCTCATACTCACAATCATTCCTTTGCCTTCAAACACTTCCTGTCGTTGGCTAAAGTGTGCAACGATGTCTTTGGCAATAATCGCAATTCGATTTTCACTACCAACCAAGGCTTCTAATTGAGTCCATTTAGCTTTTGCTTTTTGGGTATTGGTTAAATCCTCATGTTCTAGTTCGTCATCTAATTCGTCAACTAACTGTTTACCTTCTTCGCTTAAATTCACTTTAGCTAAACGACTTTCGTAGAAAATTCGAACCGTTGCACCATCTTCCACGGCTTGGGCTATATCGTAAATATCCACATAGTTTCCGAAAACTGCTGGCGTATTTACGTCCGTGCTTTCAATGGGGGTTCCTGTAAAACCTAAATACGTTGCATTAGGTAAAGCATCACGCATGTATTTAGCAAAACCGTAAACAATTTTCTTTCCGACTACATTTCCCTTTTCATCTTTATCATCAATGGTTTTGGCTTTAAATCCGTATTGTGTTCTGTGTGCTTCGTCTGCGATTACTACAATGTTTTTTCTGTCTGAAAGTAATTCGTAAACATTGCCTTCATCGGGTTGAAATTTCTGCACAGTTGCGAATACTACTCCGCCCGAAGCAACTTTTAATAATTCTTTTAACTGGTTTCTGTCTTCTGCTTGAACTGGCTCTTGCCTTAGCAATTGTTTGGATGCTGCAAACGTATCAAAGAGTTGGTCGTCTAAATCGTTACGGTCGGTAATTACAAGTATGGTTGGATTGTCTAAAGCCAAAACGATTTTACCTGTATAGAAAACCATTGACAATGATTTTCCGCTTCCTTGAGTATGCCAAACTACACCACCTTTTCTATCGCCAATAAGCTGATTTTTCACACCGGGCACTCCGTAGCTTTCTGGAGATTCAGCTACCACTGCGGCCATTATCATGCTCGAAGGCGTTGTATTTTCTACGGTAAAACCTGTTGCTCTCAAAGTGGATTCAACGGCTCTGTTTACCGCATAATATTGATGATAAGCCGCTAATTTTTTAACGGTTGAAATAGTTGTGATTCCTGTTTCAGAATCTTCTTTTTTCGATTTTTCAAAAACAATAAAATGTCTTATTAAGTCAATCAAGGTTTCTTTGTTCAACATACCTTGAATCAAAGTTTCCAACTGACTTACCAAATGCGAAGCTTCAGCTTTTCCATCTGCCGATTTCCAAGCCATATAACGACTAAAGCCCGCAGAAATAGAACCTGCTTTAGCTTCCAGACCATCAGAGATAACCACAAAACCATTGTATGTGAATAGACTTGGAATGATGGTTTTGTAGGTTTCTACTTGTTTGAAAGCTGAGTTGATTGTTGTGTTCTCGTAAGCAGCATTTTTTAACTCAATAACTACCAACGGAATTCCATTGACAAACAAAATAACATCAGGGCGTTTGTTATTGCCGTTTTCAATGATAGTGAATTGGTTGGCTACAACAAATTCGTTGTTAAGCGGATTCTTAAAATCTATCAGCCAAACTCTGTCGCCACGGTCGTCTCCATCAACCCTTTTGGAAACGGGAATACCTTCGGTCAAGAGACGATGAAAGGTTTCATTGTTTGTGAGCAGCTCAGGAGATGAAATGCGTTCAATTTCTTTTATCGCCTCCTTTTGTACATCGGATGGAATACTATGGTTTATTCGTTTAACAGCATTTTGCAACCTATTCAATAAAAGAACTTCTTCATAACTGTTTCTCTCGGGATTTTCGGAATCGGGTGCAATGTCAGGTGCATAGATGTACTCATAACCAAGCTTATTGAATAACTCGATTGCGAATGCTTCTATTGTATTTTCGGTAATTCGAGTCATTAAAATCCAATATCATCTTTTGGGCCTATATAGCCGACATAAACTTTTCTATTAGCATCATTTGGAAAGTAATACAATCTAAAAGGTTCACCACCAAAATACCATTTGATATGAAGGCTAAATACACGGTCGCCAATGCCTGGACAATTAAAAGTTCTTAAGGCAAGTGTATTAGCTATACGTGTAGGAGTATCAGGAGAATTATCCAATCCCAAATTTGCATAATCAAAATTACCGTGTTGCCAAATTCCCGTAAATGAGTTAAGTCGTTTAAGCTTTTGGTCTATTAATCCAAACCGGTCATCATTTACAGATAGATGCCGAATTTGCTCCCATACTCTTTCACAGAAAATTAAATTTGGGAACAAAATATCTCTGTTGTCCCAGTAGTTTTGGATTGTGTTGTAAGCAATTTGATTAGCACAATTAAGTTTAAACTGATTGAAGCTTACCCAATCCGTTATCTGTCTGTTTTGAGGAATTGTTGTTGTTGTAAAATCAAATCCTTTGAAACCGTTACAATCGTTATTATAAAGAATATCAAAATCAACTTCGTTCGGTATATCAAATGCAATCGGAGAAAAAGAATTAAATAACTTAACAATTAATCCCTTATACTCATTGCTAAGACTTAGTGGTAATTCATAAAAAACTCCGTGAACGCAACTTTGCATCCAGAAATCTTCATAACGAATAAGATTATCAGTCTGTGTATTCCTTTTTGCCACAACGTCATTTAGTGATTTGATACTGTTTTCAAAATCTCCCAGTGTTGCTGTATTTAAGGCATCTTTGAATAGAAAAAAGTTGTTCATCCTTTCCTTAAATTAAATAGGTAAGCAAAATCAATTTGAGTTTGGTCAAAAAATCCACTTGGCCAATCAGTCAGCTCGCCCTTTTCTGTAATTGAAATTGGCTGAACATCAGGTTGAATACTTTTTTCTTTAGGACTGAAAAAGTTTATTGTAACAGCGTTATTAGAAATCTTCTTTTCTGCGACAGCTATTTGAAGACCATTAATTAAGTGGTCGCTGTGTGTTTCAATGATTACATTTACTCCCGAACTTGCTACCATTGCTAAAAATCTACCAACTCTTGATTGGGCAGAAGGATGCAAGTGAGCTTCTGGATTCTCAATAACAAAATAACAACCCTTTTTGGCAGTTAAGCCTGTTGCAATAATTGGTAGAATATAGCTAATACCGAAACCCAAATTAGTTGAAAGAGTTGGGTCTGAAATAGTAAATTGATTTTCAATTAACACTTGTGCCGTCAATGTATTTGGACTTGTTTCAACTCTAATTTTTACCCCTTTCATTATAAAGTCAAGCCAGTTGTTTACTTGGTCTAAAAGAAAATTAGTTTGTGTTTCGCCAAATCGTCTTTCATTTTCAATTTTAAAATAGCCATTCTCTAATCCGATTAATTGGGCTGTTGTTTCACCTTGCCAGCCAGCATTTGGATAATCAAAAAATTGTAATTGTTGATTTATTCTCGGGCCAAATCGTTCAGCATTTAAGTAATAAAACTCTTGTTTGAATATTGGAAAATTCGCAACATCAGTTTTGTTGATTCCGTTAGGTGTCAAATAAAGTTTAGCATCTCTGTTGTCTACATCATAACTTACAGTTACTTCTTCCTTTTCATTGAATAGACCAATGGTTATTTCATTTAATTCAGCATTTCTATTCAAGACAAAACTGCTGTTTCCGAGAGCTAAACAATAAGCTCCATTAAGCTGAACATTTAAACCATTTATCTTATTCAATTGGTATTCCCCGTTTATCCATTCTCCACAATGCTCTATGGTTCTTCTAAAATAGAGTAATGCTTGAATTGCGGTGCTTTTGCCATTACCATTTGCACCTGCCATCACTGTAAGTTGATTGATATTTATATCAGCGTCAACAAAACACTTGAACTGATTTATTTTTAAGTGATTCATTACTTCAAATTTTTGCTGATTAATTGTTCTGCTGACTTAAATGCAGCCTGAATATTTGCCTTTGAGTTGGTGCTATATGATAGAAATAAGAACAACTCATTTTCATTAGTAACTTTCTCTGCCAATGGCATTGCAAAAGATTCAAAATTATTGGATGAAGAAATTTTGTTATGGTCTAATTCGCTTAACAATACACCCCAACTAACAAAAAGTGCTTTGTTGATTAGCTGTCTGTATGCGTGGGAATTGATATGTTCAACTTTACATTTTCTGAATGAATATCTTCCGAATAAATGATGAGCATTTTTCATAGCATTGTCGAAAAGATTGATATAATGTGAATAATCGAATTTTTTGTCTTTACTCAGAGTTTCAGTTAAAGTGTTTAATTCTGATTCTATATTCCCACTGTAATTATTCAAAGTTTTATCAGTTGAATATTTTCGATGAAACATTATAAAACGCAAAGCCAATTCTTGTGCTTCCATTCGCACATCTTTAATGCTATATCCTGTTGCCTCTTTGAAACTTGGAAGATTTGCCATTTCACGCAGTGCTTTTCGAAGTTCATCACTTGATAAACAGTTTCTAATTTCCTGTGCATTTAATGGTTGTCCGCCAGTGTTGATTCTTCTGAAAATATCATATTTCAATTTAAAAGGAGAAGAAGGGTCAATGACATTCACCGTTATTTGTGTCATATTGAACCATCTGTAATATTTTGCATCAATCGCTTTTTTAGGGTCTTTATGAGTATAAACTTTGCCATCACATTTTTCACCCAAATATTCAAGTTTGCGGAGTTGAAATTTGTTGTCCATAAAATCTCTTATGGTGCTTAGTCGCTGTAATCCATCAACTACGGATATTCTTCCTTCATCATCTTGGGCAAAGTAGAACATTGGTAAAGGGATTCTCATTAAGATTGATTCTATAAGGCGAGATTTTCTTTGATTATCCCAAACAAGGTTTCTTTGAAAGTCGGGAGTTAGATTAATGTCTTCTCTTTTTATCATATCGTATATTTGATGTAGAGAAAAGTTCTTGGTGTCAACCCTTATTTTGTCGGGGTCGTATGGTGTTTCATCATCTTCTTCTTCAGTTTCTGTGTCTTCTGAACCGAATTGTTGCGGATTATTTTGAACTAAAAATTCTTCAAGAATTTCTTTGAGTTGGTCAATATCTTCTTCAAACTCAATTGCCTTATCCAAAACAGTTAGTTTGTCATTTTTTAATTGAAGTTTAAGTAAGTTTTGACCATCAGTAACAGAAGCCAAATCGAATACCACTATGCCGTCTGCTGTCTGTTTTTCATCAATTTTCAACCGAAGAAGCATTTCTTCGGTTTCATTGACTTTGATGTTTATATCCATATAGTTCATTGCCATAATATTTTAAATTACAAATTTACTTTTATTTCCCCACTCATCAACTTCGGTAACAAAGTATCTCGTAATGCCGTGAGGGTGCGGATTTGGGTTGTGTTTGTTATTACTTTATCATCAATTGGTTTTACTTCAGTTTGAAATCTATTGATTGTTTCTAAATCAGGAATTATTGCATCAATGCTTTCAAAATCTGATTTACTAATTGAACCAAAGACAGTCCCTGTTTCATTAAACTGTTTAATATCATTCATCAATGACTTCATTTTATAGTAGGTGTAAGTATAAAATGAATTGTCGATTTTAAATCTGAAAGCTGCAACACCACGCCCAATGCAACATCTTTCATTTGCCATATTTTGTTCTCCAACAGGAGCTCTTACACTTATCAAAGTGTCAAATTTTTCAGCAAATCTCTTTGGGTCTGTTGTGAAAACTCTATTGGTAGGAAACCTAAATCCGAAATCAGCATTACCTTGATACATTGGAACACCGTTTCCTTCTTCATTATAACTTTCTCCTGGTGGCGATGCTCCCATGACAAAATCAAATTCATCACCAAGTTTCCCCATCTCCCACCCTTCCTTCGCTTCTTCCACAAACCACTGCCTAAACAGCGTTTCAGCCATTTTTTCTAAGGTGGCGTTTTGGCGGTGCAGCAGGTCTATTTTGTCGTCTAAACTGCTGAGTACGGAGGCAATGGCGGTTTGTTCGTTATATTCAACCCAAGGTATTTCAGTTTGTAAAATTAATTCAGGACTCAGGTTTGGTTGCCCACTTCCCGCACCCGTGTTAAAAAGATAATCTTGATATTTATCAGTTGTTAATATGTAGTAGAGATAATCCTTATTTATTCTGACTTCGTCACATAGAAACTTACCTACCCGTTGATTAAGAAAAGCTCTTTCATTATTCCTTAATTTTAATTTTCCAACCCTGCCAACACTACCTTGTCCAGTCATAGCAATAAGTATATCGCCATTGTTTAGAAGAAATTTTATTGTCTTATCATTAATCAGTTCTTCTGATACATAATCCCCCCTTGTATCAACTGTGACTATTCGGTCTTGTATATTACCAATTTTAATTAATGGAATACCAATAGACGAATAATCTGAGCTTTTAAACGCAAAACCCGATAAGAAGCTACAACCAATTTCGTTAAGGCGTTTTTCCATAATTTTACTCATTTTCGTCCTCCTTTTCTTGGTTAAAGTGGTTTAATTCATTCACAATCATAGCTTCCAGTTCTTTGGTAGGTAGCAAAAGTTGGTATTCAGCTACGCCAATGGGTTTGTTGATGTCTTGCAGGGCAATTTCTACATCAAGGTGGTCTTTGTCGGCACAAAGGAGAATCCCTATCGAGGGGTTTTCATCGGCTTGCTTTTCGAGGCGGTCTAACAATCCCAAATAAAAATTCATTTTGCCCACATATTCAGGTTTAAAGCTCCCTATTTTCAGTTCCAAGGCCACCAAACAGCGAAGCCCTCGATGGTAGAGCAAAATATCAATAAAATACTCTTTTTGGTTGTATTCCAAGCGGTATTGGTTGCCAATAAAGGTAAAGCCCTTGCCTAATTCAAGCACAAATTGTTTAATTTTTTCTACCAATCGCTGTTCAAGTTCGGTTTCCCGCACCGCTTGTGTCAAGCCCAGAAAACCTAAATTATAGGAGCTTTTGAGCATTTCGTTGGCTTGCTCTGCTACTATTTCGGGTAAAGTCTCTTTAAAATTATGCGTTTTGGGTAGGCTTTTTTCGTTTTGGTAGGCATCGGCTTTTAAGTAGTTGAGTAAAATATCACGAGACCAACCCAAGGCAATCACCTTTTCGGCATAAAACAGAACTTCATCATCGGTGTTTGTCTTTTCAAGTAAAAGCAAATTATGACGCCAAGGCAAAACTGCTACGTAGCGTTGCAGTTTTGGGTCAGCCTGTGCGTATCGTTCATAAAAACGCTTCATATTCCAAAGATTCCGAGGCGAAAGCCCCATATCTGGAAACTCCGCTTTCAAATCTACCGACAAGCGATTGACTACCCCAGCTCCATGTCCTTTTTCGATTTTCTTCTCAGATAATATTTTACCCAAATTCCAATACACACCATTGGCAGCCATGTTGATTTGCTTCGCAATGGATAGGCGAGCCGATTGTATTTCTGCGACTGCCTGTTGCAGTATTTCTGCGTAATTATAGTCTAATTGCATTAAAGCTGAATTTTCAGAAGGTTAGCAGCAATAATTTCGTTAAGTCGGGCCTCTTCTTTCAGTTGGGCTTCCAACTCCTCCTTTAAGTTTGAAAAACGCTCTGCAAAATTGAAGTCGTCTTCTTCATCTGGTAAACCTACATATCTGCCCGGTGTAAGCACATAGTCCAATTCTCTAACCTTACTTATGGGAGCAGCAGCACAAAAGCCTGCAATATCTTCATAGTTTCCGTCTAAGTTTCGCCAATTATGGTAAGTATCTGCAATCCTTTTGATGTCGTTATCATTGGGGTCCTTTGAACCATCTGATAACTCACGAGTTCGGCGGTTTATCAAATGGCCTAAGTTTCGGGCATCAATAAATAAAATTTCGTTGCTTCTGTCTCGATACTTTCCGTTTTTTCGGTTGCGGCTCATAAACCATAGAGCAGCTGGTATCTGTGTATTTAAAAACAATTTGGCGGGTAGGTTCACGATGCAATCAATAAAACCGTTTTCAACCAATGCTTTTCTAATTTCCCCTTCGCCAGAAGTCTTAGATGTCAATGCTCCTTTTGCCAACACAACACCTGCTTGTCCGTTTGGTGCCAAATGGTAAATAAAATGTTGCATCCAAGCAAAGTTGGCATTACCTGTTGGTGGTATGCCATATTGCCAACGTCCATCTGTTCGCATTAAATCACCGCCCCAATCACTTACGTTAAATGGAGGGTTGGCAATGATGTAGTCGGCTTTCAGGTCTTTGTGTGCATCATTCAAAAATGAACCTTCGTTGTTCCATTTTACCTGTGAGCTGTCAATACCACGAATAGCCAAGTTCATTTTAGCCAGTCGCCAAGTGGTTTGGTTGCTCTCTTGTCCGTATATGGAAATATCATTTACTTTTCCTTGGTGTTCGGTTACAAATTTTTCGGAATGAACAAACATACCACCCGAACCACAACAAGGGTCAAATACTCTTCCTTTGTATGGCTCTAACATTTCAACCAATAATTCTACAACGCTTCTTGGCGTATAGAACTGTCCGCCTTTTTTGCCTTCCGCAAGTGCAAACTCACCCAAGAAATATTCAAAAACGTGTCCAAGCACATCGGCACTTCTTGCTTTGGCATCGCCTAAAGCAATGTTTCCAACCAAGTCGATGAGTTCACCCAAACTTGTGGGGTCAAGATTTTGTCGAGCAAATACTTTAGGCAAAACCCCTTTCAAGGAAGTATTTTCTTTTTCAATGGCATCCATTGCATCATCCACAAACTTCCCAATTTCAGGTTGCTTCGCTTTGGATTGCAAGTAAGTCCATCGGGCATCCTGTGGAACAAAGAATACATTTTCTGCTTTGTATTCGTCTCTATCTTCAGGGTCTGCACCGTTTACTTCCTCTGCTTTCAGTTTCGCATATAATTCTTCAAAAGCATCAGATATATATTTTAAGAAAATTAAACCCAAAACTATATGCTTATACTCTGCAGCGTCAATGTTTTTACGGAGTTTGTCGGCGGTTTTCCAAAGTTGTTTTTCTAAAGGTTCTTCCGTTGTTGCTTTTTGTTTCGCCATATTATACTTCTTTGTAAAATTTTAAATTCAGTCATGTATAGATGCTGAAATTTTGATGCCATTATTTTTATTGATTGTAGAAAACCTTTCAAGTTTAAAATTAAGAATAATACATCTACTATACAACATTGTATCGTATAAACCGCTGTCAATTTTAATTGATACACTGTTAGAATTTCAATTATATTTTCCTCCTATATGTCTTTTTTAAACCTTTTTGCTCTATATCTTCTTCAGATTCGCCTCCGTCCAATTTCTTAACACTACCACTTGCTTTTTGCCCTGCCATCTCTCCTACTCCTAAACCTGTGCTTTGTTCTGGCGTTTGTTGGCTTGGTATTGGCTCTGCCCTTCGGCTCGGCTCAGGTGGTGGGATGGTGTTTATAGTAATTTGCTGTTTGATTTGGAATTTAGATATTTCCATTTTTGTGTCTGCATTTTCAAATACATACATTCTTGCATCTTGTTTACTCTCTGATACCTTAATTCCCTGATTATCCAATTCTTTAATAAATTGTTTTTCGGTTTTTGCTTCTTTCAAGATACTTTCTATCGCTCCTCGTAAATTTAATTTTAGCTCGGCTCGTTTATCCAAATTTGCAATTACCTGCTCGAATTGCTGTTCTGCTAACTCATCATCTGTTAATTCAGGTTCTGCCCTGCGAGCTTCTCTTTTATTCTTCTTAATTTCATAGTTTTTAGGCTCATTTTTCTTCTCCTCTTTCCGTTTATTATTTTCTTCAATATGCCGCTGTCTGGCATTTGCTCTATCTTCTCCACGATTATCATAGAAAACCACTTGTAAATCGGTCTTTCTATATTCCTTGTCTTCAATTTTAATTATGTCACCCTGCTCTTTAAAACTCCGCTTTTCGGCTTCACAAATTTTGGATAAATGATGTAAGTTCTTTGCTCGACTTATCAATCCATCAACCTTTAATTCTTGTATATCTTCATGCCCTGAGCGTATCGCCAATACATCTGGACTATTCGCCAATGCAATCTGTTTTTTTACCTGTTTTAGTCCATACTTCAGATTCAAAGCCACAGCTCGTTCTGCGGTCTTATTTCGCTCTCGCCAATCATTATAAATTGTATTGTCATTCTTCGCTCGATTGAAAATAATATGTACATGATAAAGGTCAGTATCTTGATGAGCTACGGCTATATATTGTGTTTGGTCTATCCCAGAATCTCTAATGTAATCTTTTGTTAGTTCTTCTATCTTTTTTGAAGTCAATTCTTGCATATCGGATGCTGAAAAATTCAAACTATGATGACCTACATATTTCTTTCTATTATCATTCCCATATTGTTTATGCCGTTCCGCTTGTGAAATAAAATCTAACTTTAAACGATTTCTACCTTTCAAGTCTGCGGCATCCCTCGGAACTCGAATATTATCAGAGTGTAATATCAACACCTCCTTTTTGTCTTTATGTTCATCCAATCTGCCTTCATAAATATAGTTGATAGCATTCCCAAAACTTGAACCTTGCGGTTGTGATGTCGCTGTCATGGTTTGTATTTTTTTAATATTTCGTCTATACTATCCAAGTAGTCATCTATTCGAGCAACTTGTTTCACTACTTCTCGCATTTGAAAATTCTTAGCGAAGTAATTCAAATTCTTAGCGATTTGATTCAGGTTGTTTGACAAACCGATTAACTGTTTCTTATCTGCTTGCTCTTCCTCGCTAAATAGGTTGGTTACCTTACCCTTCAAAATCAATTCTCTACCTAAATGAGTAATCTTTAAGCCTGTCCTACTCGCTTTTTCTTCTAAGGTTTTGTATTCTTTAACTGTAAATCGACAGGTTAGACGTTCACTCTTGCCTTGCTCTTCTTTTTTGGGTCTGCCTTTTTTGCGTTTCGGTTCTTCCATTCTTTTTGTCTTTTTAGGGGGTCAAGGGGTGAAACCCTTTGCAAGATAGACCGCTTGCGGTTTGTTTTTTGCGTGCAAAAAACCTATCTTGCTTTACGATACAAAACAAACAAATTTATCTATAAAAAACAAGATTTAGGCTATTTTTGACAAAACAGATATAATAAAGAGATAAAACAGAAATAATGTAGAGATAATTAAAATATATAGATATAATACAGAAATAAAATGGAGATAATACAGAAATAAAACAGAAAAACATATTTTTAAAAGTTTGTTTTATTGATTCATCTTTACTACATTGCATCAACATCGAAATAGTTTAAAACTATGGTAGCAATCGAAGAAATAAAAAGGCGAATAAAAGAGGGGAAAAGAAAATGGGCTAAACCACTTTTACAATTTGTCCATGTAAAATTAGTGGAAGGATACACTTATGAAGCTGTATCAGAATGGTTACTTAAAGAGTATGACATTGATGTACCAGCAAAAAAACTCATTGACCTAAAATCTAAACACAATAAGTACAAACCTAAAAAAGGTAAGCACTTACTTACATCCCAAACCTTCCCAAGGTACAAAGAAACTATTAATGAAAAAACAGAAATAGAAAGTAAAGAGAAAATTGTACCTAACCAAGATAACCCAAAAACTGATATTCCTAAATATGACTTTCGGACACCAACACCTAAGCCATCTTATGTAAATTGGTTAAAAAAAGATGAAAAGAAAAATGACGAAAAGAAAGACGATGAAAAAGAAGATATAGAATCCTTTTATGATAGCTTGTTCGGCGATGAAAATATCTTAGAAAAACAAAAAAGAGAAAAAGAACGGCTTTTTCAAACAAATTCGAAAGGAGCAAAATGGTAATCTTTAATTGAATTATAAATTTATGAAAACTGGAATCATTATTAATAGAGTATTATTTGGCTCTATTGAGTTTTTAAGTGCTGGAGAATCAGTTGAAATTATTGAGAGAGTAAATGATAATTTTTTAATTCGTAAAATTGGATATTATGAAGTATTCTCTTGTCCATCGAACAATTTAGTTGTCAACTAATTTGAATTAGTCGAGATTTAATCTGACAGTTACGATTTGTAACCATTAAAGGATTAAATCTTGACTATATCTACCCTAATATTTTTAAAAGTTTTTAATGATTTCTTCTGTCCACCTGTCTAATATTTGAGATTCAAACTCAATAAATTTAGCTTCAAAAGCATCCATTAATGAAGGGAATTTGCTTATAATATCACTTTTATTAGTAATTAAATCCCTATTTGCAACTGATGGGTATTGAGATGTTGACTTAGTTTTATTAGATGTTTTAATGCTTTGTAATGATTCTAATGCACGCATTTTATTAAAAATATCACTTTTGATTTTCTGATATTCTTCTATTTTTTTCTCATTGTAAATGGCACCAAAACAGAACTTTATCCAAATTTTATTATCTGTAAAGATAAGTTCAATCACAAACATTACATCTGTTGACTTGTCCCATGAATTAAAGTCATACCTGAATTTATCTACTACTTTTCTGGGTAAAAACCTAACAAAATACTTATCTTTATCTAATGTATAATTAACGTATTTATCACTTCGCCTTTTAGAGATAAATTCACTGACTTGGTTTTTAATTGAAATAAAGTCTGGTCGATTATTCCAAATAAAATCAATAGCGTCCTTATGTCTAAAATAAATGCTCTGAGCAAGCTTTATACTCTCTGATTCTCCCAGAATATTTCTATTTAAATTATTCATATAGTCTTCAATCATGAATTTACATTGGTCTTCAATAGTGTTATTATTTAATGTAAACTCTAAAAGTCTATATAAATCAAAGTATGTTTTATTTTCATATATATATTCAAATTCTGGATTAACATTGCGTGGAAATGGTGTAAGAAAAATATATAATTTCAAACTAAATTCATAACTATCAATTATTTCATGATACTTACCTAATTGATGTTCTGCGAGAGGAGCCCAAACTTTGTTTTCTATACAAATACAAAATTTCAACTCCTCATTAATTATCAAAATATCTATATTCTCTTTCTCTCTTAAAATAATAGACTTCGTTAAATCGGCTAAATTTAGCCGTATTTTATGTTCATCGCTAAAGGATATACTATTTAGGAACGTCCTCAGAAAAAAATCACCCATGTGGTGTGAACCCATAGGGTCAAAAATCCATCTTAAGAAATTCGAATGTTGTAGTTCTCTGTTTTCTACACCAAGAATTTCCATAAATGATAATTTTTTTGACTCTCTTGCTAACTTATCTAAATCAATATATTCTTCTATTAGGAAAGATTTTAATTTCTCAATGTCTATCATTAAATATTTAAAATGTAATAGTAAAAATTAATAGCTTCAATTTGAGAACAAGAAAAAACTATCCATTAAGGCCTTTATTTGCCTTTCAATATTTTTCGGTTTCAATGGCTCCAATTCTGCCGTTTTTCTTCTATAAAAAGCAATGTTTCTATTTTTAGTATCTAAAACACAACATATTACCGTAGAATTGGCCTTAATTGCTATTGGGGCATACATTCCAAGTGTAAGTATTCCTATTCCTACACCTTTTGCTAATTCTTTACCATAATTCCCCTGCTCTCTTGTGAAACCAGTATTAAAAGTAATGATGGCATATTTAGTTTTTCTTTGCTGTAAAAAGTCCGTAATTGTATCATTTAATACCACCCCTTTGATTTTTCGTTTTCGTTCAACTGTATTAATTAAATCAAAGAAACTTTTAAGCATCTTATTTTATTCTGCTTCGTCTGAAAACTCCATTGCAGATATATTTACAGTCTACGGCATGGTGCTTTTAAAGCTACTGTATCTTAAATAAAATGCCGAATCTGAATAACTTTGACTAAACTTTTGCTGATTACCTTTCTCAATTGCAGTTATAAAACTTGGTAAATGACAAACAGATACAGAATCTATTTCATACGGCTTTCTATTAGACATTAGTGGTGCGGTTGTAACACAACTAAATAGCATAAATATTATATTCACTACTAAAATAGTTACTACGATTTTATTCACTAATCTTGTCAAAGTTGCGTTATTCATTTTAAAAGAATTATTTACTACAAACCAATACTTTTCATAAAATCATCAAGTAAGCCATTATCTTGATTCTCTTGCTCTCCAATCCAACATTTTTCAACCCATGTCATAAAATTAGGCCATTTTTCATCTGTTTGACCATTATGTGACCAAAATACTATTTCATAATCAGGAGCATTTTTATTCAGATTAAAACAAAAATAGTCACCATTGTCATACAAAAACGGTATTAAATTAGAGGGCAGCATTTCCCTTGAACTTTCCACAACATTTACCATATCCAGATAGGTATTATCTCTAAATGGTTTTAATAACTCATATACCCCTAATGATATATTTGAATAATTCAGTAAGTAAGTTTTATAACTATCAGGTAGTATGATATTCAAGTATTTTTCTATGCTGTTAATGTCTGTAACACTCGGTAATTTATTGTTGGCGGGACTAATAATCCCTTTTTCTTTTAATTGTTCTAATAGTTTCATTTTTAGACCATGAGCCTAAAATAGTTTTTTAGGTTTATTAAGTGTCAAAACTTCACGTTCAACTTTTTGATTTAATTCACAAATTTGTTTAATTAAATATTGTCCTTCAATAATTTCATTTGAGATTAACTTCTTACATTTTTTTAAATCTAAATTTATTGTGTTTAGTAAATTGAGTAAATCTGTTTTCTTTGATTTTACTTTCTTAAATGCGTGATTTCTGTAGTTAATATAAGTGTTAAAAGAACTTGCACAAATATTGTACAAATTTACCGCTACATTATATTGGTCTTCGGAATGTTTTTTTTCTAAATAGCTGATATACCTAAAAACAATTTCATTTTTACTAGCATATCTTTTAATTCGACTAATTGTTTTCTCGATAGACAATGTCATATAGTTACTTGAATAAGTTGTTATGGAATCTTCAAAGTTAAAATATTCGTTTAAAGGAATATTGATATTCTTAACTTCGGCTATGACAGGATGCTCTTGTAGTTGCCATATTGGGTCATACGGAACATGAGTAAAAATAAATTCGCTGGGTGGTACTTTGAACCAACCATCATTATATTCTTTGTGAAATGTATTTTGCAGAACACTACCTGCAGACCATGTTGGGTCAAAGCAATACCATTTTCCATTGATTTTTACAACATTCCAAGCATGACCAAAATCGACATCAATCTTTGTTAAATTTTTAACATATCCATCAACAATATAAGATTCATAACCCAATTTTCGACATAGACTATTAAAAACAAGTGCGTAATCTTCACAAACACCTAAACTATCAGTTAATACTTTCTCAATTTTTTCGTTCTCTGATAAAATAATATAGGAGCTTATATTATTTAAGTTTTTACTGCGTTTTACATCGTATGTAATAGTTTTTGCCACCCATTCAAAAAGGGACTGAATAGTATCTTGCTTAAATGAAATAGACTTTAAAATATTATCTATTGGGGTATTTTGAGAATGCGAAGAAAAGGGGATTAACATCAGATAAACTATTAAACCCCTAACAGTTAAAGTTTTTTTTAAATTATTCACTCCTATGTTGTTTGTTTTATTAAAAGTCTAATAATATTATAAATAACCATCCACGTTTGTTTTTCCAACTCTAAAAATAGTGTTTGGCAATCATTTGTTATAAACTCTAACTTACTTATATTTCCCTTTATAGCTTCAACATCAAATATTCTAACTGATTTTATTTCTGAATAAAATATACTGTAATCATTACATATCACCCTCAAATTTGTTAGTAAATATGTAGGTATAAAAGATGATATTATGATATGTTCATGTTCATTCAGAGAAAACTTATAAAAAGACCTTTTCTGTTGTTCATTCAATTCTTTCCAAAGGTACGTGTTTTCAAAATTCCCTCTACCTCTGTTAAACTTGGCTTCAATTATTGAGATTTTTACCATTATCTTAAACTTTTAAATAACCGTATTGAATTTTTAGATACTTGTTCATAGGTATATCCTAAGCGATTTGCTATTGAACTATTCATTAATTTGAAGTTTTCTATACTTAATCCATTTATTTCTATAGCACCTGCACCATTTTTTAATGCCTCATTTTCAAAACTTTTAACCAATCTAATAATACTTGAATTATCTTCTAATCCTGCTAACGCCTGTATGTTTCTTTGAAAAACATTTCCATTTATTATACCCTTATTACCAAAAATATAATATCCTGAAATATTTTCACTTGTAAATGGAGATGTTATAGTTGTATTTCCACCTTGACTTGAATATGTTCCACCTTGATGCGTCTTCCCATTAGAGTCTATCCAATCTGGAAATTGCCATGATAGTTTATCCGCTGAAGTACTTGACAACTTCCAACCATTAACTGTTTTAACCCACTTTGCTTTTCCAAAATTCGGAAACACACCACTTTTATCCCTCGTACCATTAATAATGTTATTACCTTTCACTTTTGCAGCAATCCCACCTCCAATGCCACCTGTAACAGCCCCAATACCGACCCCTAAAGCCCATTCTTTTGCGGAATATGGGTCTCCAAAATAAGCTGCGTTTCCAATACCTTGCACAAGTCCACCAGTTGCTGAACCTGCTGCACCTGCAATGGCACCACCAGCAATTCCCGTCGTTGAAGCAGCTACCGCTGTTGCACTAAACGCACCAGCAAATGACCCTGTAGAAGCATAAACTGCCGTTGCCCCACCAGTAGCGGCAGTAATACCACCTGCGACAGCCCCAATGCCAAAGGCAACAGCCCCATCTTTGAAACTATGAATTTTCCCTTGCCATGCTTTCATTCCTAAATTTACAACACCTCCAATAGCTGCACCAACAACAATATGAACCCATTGTCCATCGGGGTCTATGCCCATGGTTGGCATATTACCCATGCCAATATAACCGCTTGCAAATTGGTTTGCTCCATCTATTTGGTCGAATCTTCCACTCCAGGCGTCATAACTTCTTGAAAGAAAATCATACCCTACACCATCTATCCATTCCTTGCCTTGGAATAAGAAATTCCAATCACCTGGTGTACCAATGCCCTCTAAAATCTCGCCCCATGCTCCGTAATGATTTTCTTGCACTAAGGCTGTATTTGCATTTACACGTTCAATTATTACTCTTGTATTACCCAAATGGTCAGTAATAAAGAACTGATAGCGGTAAGTACCATTATCAACTTTGATACGTCCTTCATCGTGTAAAATACTCTGCAATATACCATCTTTATAAATCAAATCTCCCATATAGTCAGTAGTAATGGTGGTTCCACCATTAACCAACTTTTGTGAGAGTTTCAATCCTTCTGCATCATAAACATTCTCGATGCGTTTAGTTGCACTAAAATGGATTTTTTCGGGTAAACCTAAGTAATTATATTCAATGAGCGTAATACCTCTGTTATTGTCTGATTTAAGGCTACCATCGCTATAATAAGTATAATCTGCAGTACCTCCTGTATCTTTAAAACCTATTGTATTTAAAGCACCTTCACTAATATACGACAACCGATTAGATGCCGTAAAATAATTATAACCAAGCATATCAATCGGTCCCCAAGTATTTGAACCTGTCAATCCATTACGTTGTAAGGTCAGGATATTGCCATTAGCATCATAGTTCATTCCTGATAAACTATAATTTTCATTACCTATGCCACTATATGCTGCATCCTGTAATCGCTTAAAACCATCATACCCATATGTAAATCCTCTATTGTTAGCTTGGCTGGCGGTTTTCCATGTTTGCTTATGTAGCTTCCCATCAAAAAACTGTCCTGTTTCGTGATAGTCTAATTTTAGCCCAAAAATGTCCCCATTTGTCAAAGATATATTCCCTGAAGCATCAAGGTTAATTCCTCTTAATTGCCCTCGTATATTATAAGAAAAATCAATTTCCTGGAGCATATTCGGAGCTATACAAGCCAAATATGTTCCATTAGTTGCTGTTATTGTTCCAGAATTTAATAAAACATAGCGATTTGCAATATCTTGGTCGCCGTTGGGCTGTGGGGTATTTTCAATAATAATATCTCTCCCTGCTTGCATCAATCGCTTTTGAATTACTCGACCAATCGCATCATGATTATACTGAGCCAATGGGGTAAGTTTTCCATTAACATAATGCACTGCCCCTATTTTTCGCCCCACATGGTCATACGTATATTTAGTGGCCACTACTAAATCTGCGGTACTTGGTTTGCGATAGATAGTTCTTTCTTCTAATAAATCTCCTGCAAAATTCAGAACTAAATCGCTTTGATTTATAGCCCCAAAACGGTTTTCTGTTCGGCTCTGTATCAGTCGGTTTTTATCATCATAATAGGATACCGATTTCAGAAAATTGCCAGAAGGCAAACGAACCATTGAGCCTGTTCCTAAACCTTTGGCGTTTCCCCATCTTGGCGTTTGATATTGTACAAAATTTAATGCTACGTTATTTACCCATGTATAGTCATCATAGTAATATACTCGCTTTACATCATTTGCAACAATATTTACCTGAGAAGGAAAACTTCGTAAGGTATAACCGTATAAATTACCGCTGGTAGCACTTCTTTCTTCAAATTGTTGATTGGATAAAAAGTTGAGAAAGTACCCCTGCAAGGTGGCACGACTGGCAGCACTAATCCAAGTACCAGCTAAAGCTGTTCGACCATGACCATCATAACAAACCCATTCCCAAAGATTGGTTTCTCTTTGGCGTGGGTTTTGGCTCATCAAGGCTTGGTCTAATTCATTATAAACTGTATAGGTCCATCCGCCACCAGGAATATGCCTTTCCACTATTCGACCACGTTCATCATAACGAAACGCATAAATACCTTCTTTGAAATAATCACTGTTCGGCACAGTACTTTCATTAAAAGTTGCTGCTAAATCATAAGATTTAGGGGTAATAATATATCGTAATCGGCTAACATCGTCATACACATAAGCCGTTTTATAAATCGTGCCATTAGTGGCTATTTGCCAACTTTCAATGGTTCTTCCTTCTTTATCTGTAAATTCTTTGGTGCTATTATTGGCTTCATCTGTCAGCTCTCTCATCAATAAATCACCATCGCTAAATGTGGCACTACCATTGACTGAGGTAACATTTCCATTGGCATCTTCATTGACAAAATATTTACGAATACCCGCTCCTGCGGTATAAATATGTTCAGAGCTACCCTTACTTACACCATTCCTAAATGCTTGCCCTGCTCCAACTGTTTTTAATGCTCTACTAAATGGAGATGCTTCATATGTTTCAACTTCAGAATAAGGTGCAGTATCTCCGTAAAAAGTTTCGGCAAGTGTAATGGCGTTACTTTGAAAGCTTCCATTACTCGAATTACCTTGTACTGGTAAATATGTCCGCTTTACCCGACCAATTGGGTCTAAGGTATTTGTACCCATTAGCATGTCTTGAGCATTGGGCGATGTTCGGTAGCCAACTGTCTGCATCGAACGCCCTAACCCATCAACATACTGTATTGTGTTTATGGCTTTTAAATAATCGTCTAAATCTGATTCATTTGTGGTAGCGACTCGTGCCGTACTCACTCGGATAGAGGGTTTATCTATACTTACCCCTAACTGTCCCAAAACCATTAAGGGACTAAACAAAAGATATAAGAATATTTTTTTCATGTTTCAGTAGTTGAGAGATTTTAGTTACACTTTGTCAAATTACCATTAATAACAATAGAATTATTTTCGGCAACCCTTGCCAAAAAATATTGTTGTCCGCCTGTACCATAAGGGACTGTAACTAAATAGACATTATTTCCTACATTAGCACGATACCATGTTGAACCATCTATCGTAAATTCAGCATAAGAATCGGTAGCTAAACCTGTAACTGAAACAGAAAACAAGCAATTTCCACCTGAATTGCTACAAGAGTTTGCTCCCCAATTAATGGCTGTACTACAACTTGAATGGTAATTACTCGTAACTACAGCACTCGGATTATTAGATGCTCTTGCTTTAAACGTTTGATACGAATTGCTTGGGGTCATCGTGTAAGAATAACCATCATTTCCAATATTGGCATTATTCCATGTTGCTCCTCCATCGGTACTAAATTGTGCTGTCGCTCCTGCGGACAAGCCATTTACATAAACTGATAATGTAATTTGTCCACCACTACAAACTTTACTTCTTCTTACGTCGTCCCAAGTAATTGAAGGGACTAAGATATAATCGTATTTCTTTAATAACTGCCCATCTTTATCCTTTATATTGCTAATTTTACTATCAGAATTGCGATAATTATATTGCCTTTCTAACATATTCGGGCTAATTTCTTTGGAAATACCCTGATAGCTTTTTGTATATTGATAGGTACTTGTTTGAGCATCAGTTAATCCGTAATTAGTCGTTTTACTGATAGGTAAGATATTTTCGGTATCATATAATAGCTGATTAGTGGTTCCTCTCTTAGTTTCTACCAGTTTTGGCATCCCATAGGTATTATACTCTAAAACCTCGCTTCGGGCTGTCCCATAGCCAACATCTTTATTCATTAAATCTGTCGCTTTTACAAAAACAACTTCAGAAAAATTAGCCTTCGGAATTGTCCTTAATACATAACTTGAAATAGGTAAATC
>JALOLV010000498.1 GCA_025455785.1 Spirosomataceae bacterium
AAAATTTGACGAAGCACTGCCATTATTCGAGCAAGTAGCTGAGCGAAATCTTAGTTCGGACGATTGGTTTAATGTAGCCACGTGTGCGATTCTGTGCAAACAAATCGAAAAAGGATACGAGGCACTCAATAAAGCGATTGAATTATACAAACAAATCGGCAATGACGAAAACCTGCCTGTCGGGCAAATGTGCTTTTACTTTATGCACGCTCTCAATGACGTTGCCGAATACGATTTAGGATTTACCCAACTCCAACAATTCAAGAATATAATCATCGACCTCAAAATCACCGACGACCATTTTTTATACATCCGTGGGATTCCGTTTTTGGGGAATATTCTTAATGCTTCGGTGAATATTCTGAAAAACCAGTGCGGCAAAGGTAGATACCGAAGGAAAGGTTTTGATTGAAGAATTTATAAAAATGAATGGTTTTGTATAAAGAGTGGCAGATTTCGACTAAATCTGCCACTCTTCGTTTATTTCAATAACTCCACAATCTCGGCAAATTCTTCTTGGATTGCCTTCGTTTTGTTTCGGGCGTACCAAGTATGCACTTGTAGTTTTATCTCTTCGTAAGAAGCATTTTCGTTTTTAAGTTTTAAAAATAACTCTTGGGCTTCTTTGTGACCTGCCGCCGTTGGTTAAATAATTATCCATGATGTCTAAATTCTCGTCTCGGAGCAAAAACAAAAGCTGGATATTTGGATTCAACTCGGCAATTTTATTGACAACTGGCAAAATCTGCGAAGCATCGCCACACCAACCTTCGGTCAATACTAACCAGATGTATTTGCCCGAAATCGTTCTGACTTTCTCTTGGAGTGTGGCATCTACCACAGTCGTTTTGTCTAAGCGGTGGATTCGTTGGAGATTCAATTTGGCGTATTCAATCATATCGGCTGATTGATTTGTGCCAGTTGTTTGGTTGATTTTGATAAGAGTTTCGAGCAATGTATTGTACTCTCCGTACGTCATTGCCTGCTCGATTCGGCTGTGATTGATTAACATATTCTATTTTGACTTTATCCTCTCGACAGCGGCGTAGATTTCGTTCTGTAAAAGACCTGTTCCGCCGCCATAGTGAGGCACGACCTCAATGTTGGGTTTTATCGACTCAAAATAGGCGGTTAATTGCTGCTCAATTGATTCGTCGAACCCACTACTAAGCAACACAATATCGAATGCTTTTTGTTCAAAAACTGCCTTCGCTTCTTCGATTGTTTTTGCGGGAGTTGCGTTCCACTGTTCGTTATAATTGATATGGCGAATCAAAATTTCCATGATTTTTTCGTGATTGCCCACTACCAATATTTCGGTTTTAGCTTCCATTTCTAAGCTTGTTTTGTAAATTCTTCGATTGATTTACGTGTACGCGGAGCAGTCTCTCTCGTACGGAACGGTTCTTCGAGTTTATCGGCATCATCCAAAAAACCCAGAGCAATCATCACGACTGGCTCTTGTTTTTCGGTGTCAATTCCAAATGTCTCAATGGCTTTTGCCGAGCTAAATCCACCCATCACGTGGCTAAAAATCCCCATACTCGTTGCTTGCAAAGCCAGCGTGGCATTGGCTGCACCAACATCGTGTTTGGCGGCGTTATAGGGTCTATCCCCCATCCATTTATCGGCAATATTCAGTAACAAAACCGAAGCATTCTTTGCCCAAGTTTGATTGCCCGGCATCAAACAATCTACCAATTTATCGAATCCTTCGCTGCCATTGAAAGCGTAGATATAGTTCCAAGCCTGTGCATTATTGGCACTAAAAGCCCAAGATGCGGCTTCAAAAAGTGTATTGAGTTGTTCAGGAGTAATTTGTTTTTCGGAGAATGACCTCGCACTCCAACGATTGCGGATTACATCTAAAACTGGGTATTCGGTATTTGCTATTTTTGACATTTTTTCTTGTTTCGTTTTACCTCATTCCCAACCCTTCTCCCAAAATGTAGAAGGGCTGGGAATGAGATGGTTTAATTATTTCTATTGCTGATTAAACATTCATCGGTACATCCATCAAAAGTACTTCGGCATCATCCGAAAGCGATTTAAAATCCAATTTATCCACATTCCAAACCCCGAAACCATCGCGAGTACCTAAGATTTGACCATTGATGCTTACTTCTCCTTTGATAACAAACGCATAAACGCCATTTTCTTTGGATTTTACGGTGTATTCGGTCGAGAAATCTTTATCGAATCGGCCAAGGCTAAACCACGCATTTTGATGTACCCAGACGCCTTCGTCGTCTTGACTTGGCGAAAGAATCTGCTGAAAATTATTGTGGCGGTCTTTGACATCGAGCGTAATTTGGTCGTAACGTGGCGACACGTTGCGTTTATTAGGGAACATCCAAATCTGCAAGAACTTGACAGCTTGGTCGGCGTTTTTATTAAATTCGCTGTGGAAAATCCCCGTACCCGCACTCATTACCTGAATATCTCCGTGGCGAATAATAGCTACATTGCCCATACTATCTTTGTGCTGGAGGTCGCCTTCGAGCGGAATACTGATAATCTCCATGTTATCGTGCGGGTGAGTTCCGAAACCACGTCCACCCTCTACGATGTCATCATTCAAAACCCTCAATGCTCCAAAATGTACTCTTTCGGGATTATAATAATTGGCAAAACTAAAAGTGTGGTGGCTATCCAACCATCCATGATTGGCGTGTCCACGAGTGTTGGCCTTGTGCAAAACTGTATTT
>JALOLV010000117.1 GCA_025455785.1 Spirosomataceae bacterium
TTCATCCAATTCAATGCCTTTGGCTTTCATAGTGGCCTCTTGGATTTGTACCAATGTTTTTGCGGCCGAAGCTCCACTCATGACAGCCATTTGACCAGTAACCCAGCTGTAAATCAAACGTGGGTCGTAGGCTTTGCCACACATGGCGTAGTTTCCTGCACCATAAGAATTGCCAACAATAAATGTAAATTTCGGTACGACCGAATTTGCCATGGCATTAACCATCTTTGCACCGTCTTTGATGATTCCTCCTTGTTCAGAGCGACTCCCAACCATAAATCCGGTTACATCTTGCAAGAAAACCAATGGGATTTTCTGTTGGTTACAATTCATAATAAATCGGGCGGCTTTATCGGCAGAGTCGCTGTAAATTACCCCACCCATTTGCATTTCGCCTTTTTTAGATTTTACAATTTTTCTTTGATTGGCTACGATTAATATCGAGCATATTGTATGGTTTTGCTCGGTCTTCGGGCAGAATCGAATAAATATCTGAAGGATTCTTTATCGGGAGTTTAGGTTCAATTCTATCAAAACCAGCCATTTGATTATGACCAATTTTATCCATGATTTTTTTGATGGCATCCAAACACGATGGGTCATCTGGGTATTTGTTATCAGTAACACCCGAAATCTCGCAATGTGTTGTGGCTCCGCCCAAAGTTTCTGCATCTACATCCTCACCAATCGACGATTTAACCAAATAAGGACCTGCCAAAAATACCGAGCCAGTACCTTCTACAATCAGTGCGTAATCCGACATGATTGGCAAATAGGCTCCACCCGCAACGCAGCTTCCCATGATTGCCGATATTTGAGGTATCCCTTCCGATGACATTTGGGCGTTATTTCTGAAAATTCTCCCGAAATGCTCTTTGTCCGGAAAAACCTCATCTTGCATTGGTAAGTAAACCCCAGCCGAATCTACTAAATAGATAATTGGCAATCGGTTTTCCATCGCAATCTCTTGGGCTCTTAAATTTTTTTTGGCACTAATCGGAAACCACGCACCAGCCTTCACGGTGGCATCGTTACTAACAATTACACACATTCGTCGGCTGACATAGCCAATCCCCGTAACACATCCACCACCGGGGCAGCCACCCTCTTCTTCGTACATACCATCCCCAGCAAATGTGCCAAATTCAAGAAAACGAGAATCTTTGTCTATCAAATATTCGATTCGCTCTCGTGCGGTCATTTTACCTTTGGCTTTGTGAGCTTCTATGCGTTTTTTGCCTCCTCCGAGTTTTACCTTTTCATATTTACTCTGTAATTCTTCTAATAATTGTTGCATAGCCTGTCTTTGAAGTTTGTTTTGTGCAAATTTATCACAATTTCTTTACATTATTTGTTTTGACAATTATTCATTATTATTGCACCAACCATTTAACCATAAAATCAGTTTTATAAATATGAATTACTTTCTCGTAAAATCCGAACCATTCAAATATTCTTGGGACGATTTCGTTAAACAAGGCGTAGGCATGTGGGATGGCGTTCGTAATTATGCAGCACGAAACAACCTCATGGCGATGAAAGAAGGCGACCATGTGCTTTTTTATCACTCCAACGAAGGTATGGAGGTTGTCGGAATCGCTAAAGTTGTGAAAGAACATTATCCAGACCCTACGACCGATGACCCACGTTGGGTTGTTGTGGACTTGACGCCAGTTGAAAAACTACCTAAGCCAGTTAAATTGGGCGATATGAAGAACGATGAACGGCTAAAAGAAATGTCTTTGATTCGGATTTCGAGATTGTCGGTTCATCAACTCAAAAAAGAAGAATATGATATTATCATTTCAAAAGGTTATGAATAAAATAAAAGTTTTAAGTTTAGTTAGGAAAAGTGCATTTGTTGTAATTTTTGGGATTCTTCTAACCAATACTTTGCTATTTTCTCAAAGTGTAAAAAGAATCGAGATTCCGGTACCAAACGAAAACCATCAATTACAAGTAATTTCACTTCAAGAAGAAGGCGTATTGTTACTTTCTAAAACTGGCAAGACAACCTTCTCTGTTTCAAAACTCGACCCTGATTTATCGAAGGTTTTTACTTTAGACGGGCAATTAGAAGAAAATCAATCTTATATCGACTACCATAAAGATGGGCGTGATGTTTATTTACTTTTCAGTAGAAATAACAGTGATTTATTTCACGTAATTAAGATTTCTACCGGAATCGGAATCATGCAGAAATTTGTCTTTGAGGCAATTACAAGATTCGAGATTTCAGAATTTAAAGTGCATAACGGTATTGCCTATTTGGCAGGTATGGTGAAAGAAGAACCAGTTTTATTGAGTATTGGTCTGAATGTTTCAAAACCAAGAATAATTGCGGGTGGAATGAAAGGCACAGCCAGTATTTCTTCGATAGATTTTGATGACGAAAATCAGTTACTAAGTGTAACGTATTCGGTAAAAAAAGGACGTTCAAGCTACATGATTGTTAAGAGAATCAATGTAAATGGTAAAATTGTTGACCAATTGACTGTAGAACCCGATGATGATTATGGTTTGTTGACAGGCAAAACTTTTACTACGGATGATGGAGCAGAATTAATGATTGGCAATTATGGATTCCGAGGTTATCAGTCAAATGGGGTTCCGATGTCGCAGGGGCTTTACATTAGCAAAGTAGGTGAGGAGCAACCTGAATTCTTGAAGTATCATAGTTTTACCGATTTTAAAAATTTTTTCAAATTTATGTCGGCTAAACAACAAGAAAGAATCGAAAAGCAGATTGAACGGAAAAAAGAAAGAGGGAGCGATTTAAAACTCAATTATCGTATTTTGGTACACGATATTATCAAAAAAGATAATCAATATATTTTGGTTGCAGAGGTCTTTTATCCTGAATTTAGGTATAACAACAATTTTGGTCCATACGGAAATTCGATGATGATGTCTCCATTTATGTGGGGCAGACCTATGTTTTATAATCCTTACATGATGTCAAGATATTGGGGTTTAAATTCTTGGGCATGGAATCCTTGGCTTTGGGGGGGAAATCGTGCCTTTGATTCTCAACAATTCGATGGATTCAAATTTACTCATGCTGTTGTGGCGGGTTTTGATACAAAAGGAAATCTACTTTGGGATAATTCATTTAGCTTTGACAATGTCAAAAGCATGGATTTGAAAGAAAAAGTGAAGGTAAAACCCGAAGGTGATGCTCTTACGCTGGTTTATAGCAATAAAGGCAAATTAGTTTCTAAAGTTGTGAAAGGTAATGAAGTTTTAGAAGGTGATAAAGTGATTGATATAGAAACCCAAAAAGAAGGAGACCGAGTGCGTGATACACAAACTGACGATATTGAATTTTGGTATGATAACAATTATTTAGCTTATGGATACCAAAAGATTTCAAATAAATCTGAAGGGAGTCGTCGGGTATTTTATTTGAACAAAATCAGATTTTAATTTTTAGGTAACTGATGAACCTCCAAGTGCCTCACCGCCCTTGGAGGCTTGATTTATATAAACAATTCGTACAACGACATGAAGTTTCGTGTTTTCTTTTTTCTTCTTTTTAGCCAGTTTGCTTTTGCACAAGTTGTTAAAACTGTTGAGGTAGATGTACTTGGCAGACCCACTTGGCAGCAAATTATTTCGATTGGCAAAAACGGTTTAGTGCTATTTATTAAATCTGATGTTACAAAAGCAAAGGCCATTCGTTTTGATTCGGATTTGAATAAACTTTGGGAGACCGAGTTATTTCTGGATGCCGAAAAACAACCAACAGCATATACCGTAGATAAAGAATTGATAACGTTTATGTTTAGTGAAAACCAAGGGATGTACTATCAAGTCTTTACGCTCAATGTAAACAACGGTAAGTTTGACTACAAAGGTTTTGAACTTCGAGAGTTTTTTCAAGACAAAGATTATGTTTATCTCGGCAATAAAGTTTTAATGGCTGGCCAAAACGAAAAAGGGGCAGCATTTTACAATTTTAAGTTTGATGAAGGCTTTGGCGACTTTTTAAGTGCCAATTTGGAGGGTAAAGCACAAATACAATATTTTCAATTATCCGAAGATAAATCTAAAATTGAGACCCTTTGGGCGGTTAAAGAATCGAGCTATACAAACGAAAAAAAGAAAAAAGGAGAGTTTATCAAAGATGCTTACACAGTTTATGCCGTTTATGATACGACTGGCCAACGACTTACCTCAATCAAAATTGCTTCAAAAGCTGGTAGTTTTCCACTTACAGCAAAGGCAATCAAACAAAACGAAGTAATCAAAGCTATAACTGGGACTTACCAAGCCAATAATGGAAGCAAGGGGATTTACATTGCATTAATCGAAAATGGACAAAATACATTAACCAATTTCTACTCTTACAATCAACTTTTAGCTGGCGAACCATCGCTCAAAGATGAAGACATCAAGAAAATTGCTGACTCTTTTGTTTTCTTTCCAACCGAACCGATTTTTCATAATAACCAAATCTCAATTGGTGGTTCGTTTGTCAGGGCCGAGTACCAAACAATTTCGCAGAGCAACGGTAGCTATTATGACCCTTATGGTCGAACCTACGACCCTTATAATCGATATGGTAGATTTGGTGGGACAAATACCCGTACTTCTTCAAAACAGGTTTTCAAGGGATTTAATTTTTTATTAGGAATCGTGGCAACTTTTGATTTATCAGGCCAATTGATTCGTCAGAAACGAATCGATATGAATCATTTTTCTTTACAAATAGTTGAAAACTTAGCAATTACCCCTCAAAATTCGTATGCTTATATTTCCAAAGGGAATGTTGCGGTGGGCTATTTAAATCTCGGTGCGAGTCCAATTTTGTATAAATTGTCCAATGATAAATCTGAAAATAAAAATATTGCTTACATTCCTAACTATCAAGGGGTCAGGTATTGGTATGATAATTTTTTGATTGCAGATGGTAGTCGCCTAAAAGTTGAACCCATTAAAGATGACTTGCCATTGAATCAAGATAACAAAAAGAAGAAAAAAGCGATATCGAATCCGCCACAAGCAAATATTCGTAAAATTATTTTTTTGAGTAAAATTGCAGGATAAAGTCACTTTTAAAATTTGTTCTAATCAAAAAGTCTAATTATTTTAATGTCTTGTCTGTAATAATATTGTGTAATTTGTGGTAAGCACATGGCTAATATTGATAACTGTATCTAACTAAACGAACCTCGATTATCAAATAACTAATTTCAATTAACTAATTCTTTAAAACTTTATTGGTAACTTTGGGGCTTAAACATCGAATACTCTTGTTTTGAAAGCCGAAGAACCAAATTACCATTTTGATATTCCTGCACTTGGCAAATCTTATGAATTGATTGATTCGGGTGGATTTGAAAAACTCGAACGTTTTGGCGAATTTATTTTGGCTCGCCCCGAACCCCAAGCGGTTTGGGATAAATCGCTCGATGAATCTATTTGGTTACAAAAAGCCCACGCCATTTTCAAAAAAACAAAAGGTCGTGACCAGCTAAATCCCGAAGAGAGAGGCGAATGGCAAAATTTAAAGAAAATGCCAGAAAAATGGTTTATGGACTATATGCAAGATGGTTTCAGTTTTAAGTTTAAACTATCTCTTTCTTCGTTTAAGCACGTTGGTATTTTTCCTGAACAAGCTGCCAATTGGCAATATTTAGCCAAAAAGATTCAAGTATTTAATGCTCAAAAACCAAACGAACCATTTAGGCTGCTCAACCTTTTTGCCTATACGGGCGGGGCTTCAATCATAGCAAAAGCCAATGGTGCCGACGTAACGCACGTTGATGCAATCAAGCAAGTTATCTCTTGGTCGAGAGAGAGTATGGAGGCTTCAAATCTGAAAGACATCCGTTGGGTCATTGAAGATGCCTTGAAATTCGTGAAGCGAGAAGTAAAAAGAGGTAAAAAATACAACGGAATCATTCTTGACCCTCCTGCTTACGGTCGAGGGCCAGATGGAGAAAAGTGGGTTTTAGAAGACGGAATTAACGATTTAGTAAAATCTACACTCGAATTGTTGGATACAAAACACTTCTATTTATTAAATCTCTATTCGATGGGCTTTTCGGCAGTAATTGCAGAGACAATCATCAAACAAAGCAAGCCCGATTTGCAAAACCCTCAAATGGGAGAACTTATTTTACAAGATTCTTTCCAAAAAAGATTGCCTTTGGGTGTTTTTTATAGATTTTCTTCGATTTAAGCAGAATTTTTATGAATTTTGTATTTTAAGAATGCCAAGACTTTTGCTTGGCAACCAAATATGATGGTATCCATTCGTAAATTATATATTCTAATTGCTTTATCAATTGTTGCAATGTCTTGCGGAAAAACCGACCGTGAAAGGTCAAAAATTCCACCTGCTCCGGTTGATAATGAAAAAATTCGTATTTCGGCAGCGATTGAGGCATTAACCGATGCCATTCGTAGTAGTCCGAGCGTTTCAGAGAATTATTACAAAAGAGCTTTGCTGAACCTCAAAATTGAGAGTCTGCAAGAAGCCTTAGAAGATATAAATCGTGCCGACCGTCTCAAACAGAATACGGGTAAATATCTTTTTGTTAAAGCTCTTATTTTAAGAGCAATGGGAAATTACCGTGAGTCATTGGCCTTTGCACAAAGTGCCGAGATTTTAAATGTTGATACGCCAGAATTATATACTCTTTTGGGTGATTTATCCCAAAGAAAAGGAGATTATGCTCGTGCGGAAGAGTACTTGGCAAAATCTTTGCAAATAGCTCCTTACGATGGCGAAATCTATTATTATAAAGGAACACTTGCCGCCCGAAAAGGCGATACTGTTACGGCGGTAGGTTTGATGAATAAGGCAACTATTTTGAAGCCCCGTTTTTATAATAGTTACGATGATTTGGTTAAAATCCTTCGGAATCGAGGTTTGTACGACTCGGCACTTGCTATTAACCAAAAGGCAATGCGGAATTTTCCTGATAAAGCTGATTTGGTCATCAATAAAGCAACAATTTATCAAAGGGTTGGTAAAGTAGATACTGCAATGGCCCTTTATGATTCAGCAATCAGAATGGATTCTTTAAAGACCGATGCTATGATTTTTGCAGGTGGTAATTATTTTAGGTGGAAGAATTATACTAAAGCGTTAGATTATTATAGCCGAGCTTACAGAGTTAATCGCAATATCCCAAGAATCAATTTTTTGATTGGTTATTGTTACGAGCAATTAGGCTCGCTTACTCAAGCCGACCAATATTATCGTTTGGCAGTTCAGCGTGACCCTCGTGACGACCAAGCCATGGCCGCAGCTACGAGAGTTGCTGCCCAAATCAGCGAGGCAACAGGAGTTTATACAGCCCCACCAGTCAGACCTCGAAAAGTTCAGCAACCTACCCCAGCACCGACAACAGTGGTTGAAGAACCCAAAAAGTTATTAGATACAGCAAGAGTTAGGATTAATGTGATTACACCTAAAGCCAAGGTCAATATTAAATCTGATTCATCCAGAAAAATTAGAATAAATTAATATTAGATTAACAAAATACTCAAAATAACGGTGGGTTACCACAAATAAGTGCTTAAAATGATAAAAATTACATTACCAGACGGAAGTGTTCGTGAATACGAAAAAGGTACATCAAGCTATGAAGTCGCTCTATCGATTAGTGAGGGTTTAGCAAGAAACGTTTTAGCTGCAAAAGTAAATGGTACGGTGGTTGATGCCAATTTACCCATCGAAACCGATGCAAGTTTGCAACTATTGACATGGACCAACGAAGACGGAAAATCTACGTTTTGGCATTCTTCGGCCCACTTAATGGCCGAAGCATTAGAGGCACTTTATCCTAATGTTAAATTTTGGGTTGGTCCTCCGGTTGATAACGGATTTTATTATGACGTTGATACCAACGGAACGGTAATCTCGCAAGATGATTTCAAAAAAATTGAAGATAAGATGCTTGAACTGGCTCGTCAGAAAAACGACTTTGTGCGTATTCCGATGGCTAAAGAAGAAGCTATTAAATATTTTACTGAAAAGGGAGATGAGTATAAGTTAGACCTTCTGTCGGGGCTTGAAGATGGTTCAATTACATTCTACAAGCAAGGTAATTTTACCGATTTGTGTCGTGGACCACATATTCCAAATACTGGTTTCATAAAAGCAGCCAAAATTATGAATGTGGCTGGGGCGTACTTTAAAGGCGACCAAAATAATAAAATGCTCACTCGCATTTATGGTATTACTTTTCCAAAGCAAAAGGAGTTAGAAGATTACCTAACGATGCTTGAAGAAGCGAAGAAAAGAGACCACCGTCGTTTGGGACAAGAACTTGAAATCTTTACCTTTTCGGAGAAAGTAGGCAAGGGTTTACCATTATGGTTGCCAAAGGGTGCAATGCTACGTGAACGCCTTGAAAACTTTTTGCGTAAAGCCCAAGTGAAAGCTGGTTATCAGCAAGTTGTAACACCACACATTGGTAGCAAACAACTTTATTTGACTTCTGGTCACTGGGAAAAATACGGTAAAGATTCATTCCAACCAATTCATACTCCTGAAGAAGGAGAGGAATTTTTATTGAAACCAATGAACTGCCCACATCACTGCGAAATTTACCGTGCAAAACCTCGTTCTTATCGTGAATTACCATTACGATTGGCCGAGTTTGGTACTGTTTATCGTTATGAACAAAGTGGTGAACTTCATGGTTTAACTCGTGTTCGTGGATTTACACAAGACGATGCCCATATTTTCTGCCGCCCTGACCAAGTTGAGGATGAGTTCAAAAAAGTAATTGATATTGTCCAATATGTATTCACTTCGCTTGGCTTTGAAGACTACATGGCACAGGTTTCTCTTCGTGACCCAAATAATAAAGCGAAATATTTTGGTGAAGATGAACAATGGGAAAAAGCCGAAAATTCGATTCGTAAAGCGGCAGCCGATAAAGGTTTAAAAACTGTTGAAGAATTGGGAGAGGCAGCTTTTTATGG
>JALOLV010000118.1 GCA_025455785.1 Spirosomataceae bacterium
CAAGCGGCATTTATGTCTGGTATGGAAATCTCGACCGGCGATGCAGTTGTGCTAATGGATGGAGATTTGCAAGACCCGCCCGAAATTATTCCGGCTTTCTACGAAAAATGGATAAAGGGCTACGAAGTGGTTTATGGCGTACGAGTGAAACGTGAAATGAAACCTCATATTCATTTCTTTTACAAAACTTTCTACAAGATTTTTCAAGGATTATCGTACGTAAAAGTACCAAAAGATGCGGGCGATTTCTCGATGATTGACCGTAAAGTTGTCAAAGAATTGGTACAATTACCTGAAACTGAACAATTTTTACGAGGGTTACGTGCTTGGGTTGGTTTCAAGCAAACGGGCGTAGATTATGTTCGTCCAGAGCGTATGTTTGGGGTTTCGACCAACAACTGGGCAAAGAACATTTGGTGGGCAAAAAAGGCTATTTTCTCATTCAGCTTTGCTCCCCTCGAATGGATGTCTTATGGCGGCGTAATCTTTACAGGATTATCATTTTTAGGAGTTTTTATCCAGATTTTACTCAAATTTCTCTTGCCCGACGCTCCAACTGGTTTTACAACTGTCATTATTTTAGTTTTGTTTTTTGGAGGAATCAACCTGCTCGGAATCTCATTTTTGGGCGAATACATCGCCAAAATCTTTGAAGAAACCAAAAAACGACCTAAATATATCCGTACTTTGGTAAGAAAAGGAACAAGGAAATACAATACATCAGAAGAAATAAAAACATTTATTAAATCACAGAGAAAATAAATCTTAACGCTGTCAGGGACTTGCCATCTGGCGTTCAAAACCCTGACAGCGTTTGTTCAAACTCAAAATGGCATCAATAAGAGACGATAGAGGATATAATCAGGGCTTCGAGCGAACAGATACTTTTATGGTTCGGATTGAACGCCGTGCCGATTGGTTTATCGAAAAAATGAATAAAAAAGATGAAACCATCAACGTACTTGAGATTGGTGCAGGTACAGGCGAAATTTCTTATTTTATCGCTAAAAAAACCAAAGCCAATGTTATCGGAACAGATATTTGTATGCCTTTTGTAGATGGAGCAAATGAAGAATATAAATTACCCAATCTGAAGTTTGATTTTCTTGATTTCAACCATCCCGAAAAACTGAATGGCATGAAATTCGACTACATTGTAGGTAACGGTATCTTGCATCATTTGTATTACCATCTTGATTCAGCATTGGTCAATATCCGAGCATTACTGAAAGAAGATGGCAAAATGATTTTTATGGAGCCAAATATCTATAATCCGTACTGTTTTATAATTTTTAATTATGCAAGAAAATGGGCAAATCTCGAACCCGATGAAATGGCGTTTTCGAGAAGTTTTATTTCTAACAAACTAAAAAATGCGAAATACACTAAAATAGATGTTTCGTACAAAGATTTTCTTTTACCAAATACGCCCAATTTCTTAGTAAAACCCGTGATTTGGATTGGAGGGATTCTTGAAAAAATATTCCCATTCAATAGAGTTACTCAATCAATTTTTATTTGTGCCACGAAATAATAATTGAGAATTAGTGAATGACGAATTAGCGGATGGAGTTATAAAAGAATATTCACTAATTCACTAATTCTCTCATTCATACAAATGCGACGAGAATTTTCAGATGCTATCGAAAAAATTGCCTTAGAAGATGAAAAAATCATCTTTCTCACGGGCGATTTGGGTTATAATGCCCTCGAAAACCTCCAACAAAAACTTGGCAAACGATTCATCAATACGGGTGTTGCCGAGCAAAACATGGTAGGTATGGCGGCTGGAATGGCTTACCGTGGCTTCAAGGTTTTTTGTTATAGCATAGCTCCATTTGTGGTTTATCGTTGCTTGGAGCAGTTCCGCAATGATGTTTGTTTGCATAATCTTCCAGTATTTTTAGTCGGAAATGGCGGTGGCTATGGTTACGGAATCATGGGAAGCTCGCACCATGCCATCGAAGATTTAGCAGCCTTGAGTAGCCTACAGAATGTAAAATGCTGGATTCCTGCCTTTGCTGATGAAGTTGAAGGTGCTGTAAATCAGATAGTTGCAGTGGCTCGTCCTGCGTACCTGCGTTTGGGTGCAGGAAAAAACACTCCGAGCGATTTTGGTAAAATGGGTAGCTTAAAAATTGTAAATAAAGTAGAGAATGCCATCGGCAGTATCATTGCCTTAGGACCAGTTGCCAATAATGCTGTTTCTGCATTGAATCAATCAGAACTTACTTCAAAATTTAATTTAGCAACTGCTTTACATTTACCATTAGAATTGAACGAAGAAGCCATTGCTTTTCTACGAAATTCGAGAAATATTTTGGTTCTTGAAGAACACGTAAGCATTGGTGGATTGGCACAACAACTTTCGGTAAAATTATTAGAAAATGGTATTTCTCCTCAAAAATTTATCAGTTTAAGAGCCGAAGGCTATCCTGATGGCACTTATGGCGACCAAAATTTCCATCAAATGCAGTCGGGTTTGGATGTAAATAATATTATCCATAAAATTACTCATTTTGCATAAATGTAGTTTTTTGTGGTATAGTTATTGTTGGGGTGTAGAGTGTATAAACCAATAGATTACTATACCATGCTACTAAATTTATTTTCAAAACTCACAACATACTTCTTTATTATCAGTCCATTTGTTTGTAAAGCAAACAACTCTGTCAATTTAAGTGACCCAACGCCAAAAATCCAGAAGGTATATTTAATAAATAACGAAAAAAAGTACTTCCGTAATGATAGTACAATCAACGGGTTGGTTGCCCACTACCCATTTTATGGCAACTCTAACGATGTCATTGGAGGTAATAACGCTAAAGTTGTTGGTGCAACTCTAACGACCGATAGGTTTGGCAAGCCTGAAAGTGCGTACTACTTCAACGGAACGCCATCAAACTACTTAAACCTTGGTTCAAGCTCAGTCTTAAAACCAACAAATGGCACGATATCGCTTTGGGCGTCAATTGAGGATTTCTCGACTACTGGAGCTGGGTTCAGTTACAATCCCATAATTTTGGTTAAAAATGGAAATCAAAATAACTTTTTTGAAGCATATTGTATCTACATTACAGATAATGAGAAATTCATATCAATTGTTACCAGTCCAAACCCTGTGAATGAGAAATACATTTATAGCAACGCTAATTATGTAAAAAATAAATGGAGTCACGTAGCTATAACTTTTACAAAGGATTCGCTAAAGTTATTTATTGACGGTAAATTGGATAAAAAAGTTTTCAAAGGATTTAGTACTGAATATTCATCTACCGACTCGGTAATGCTTGGAAATTCGGCTGATGTACAGAATAATCGATACTATAAGGGGAAAATTGATGATGTGAGGGTTTATAATCGTGCTTTGGGCGATTCCGAAATTCTTTCTTTGTATAATTCTGAAAAAGGCTACAACAGCCTAACCGACCTCGCTCTCAAATCTTTTTCTCAAAATCGAGTCGTAGAAAAAGATAAAGAAGGTATTATCTCTTTTACACTCAAAAACGAAGGTACAGTAAAAGCGACCAATATAAAAGTATTGCTAAAAATACCTTATTCTCCTCCATTTGTTCAAAAAAACTCACAAAACTGCACAAAAGGTACTTTCGATAGCAATATGTGGACTATCCCAGAATTAGCCGCGGGCGATAGTTGTATTTTAAATATTACTTATCAACCAATACAGAATGGTGTTTGGTATGTTGAAGCCGAAGTTTTTAGTGCCGACCAAGAAGATTCAGATTCTAAGGTGAATAATGGGATTGACACCGAAGATGATTTTGCCCGTGCCTGTCTGAGTATTCCAATAAAGATAGAAGCCGAACCTTTCGGTATGCAACTGATAGCCGAGGATTCAAAAATGGATATT
Organism: Spirosomataceae bacterium; assembly: GCA_025455785.1. Taxonomy (GTDB): domain Bacteria; phylum Bacteroidota; class Bacteroidia; order Cytophagales; family Spirosomataceae; genus JALOLV01. The sequence goes on from JALOLV010000118.1 coordinate 3,872, forward strand.
TTGCAATGGTATAAAAACGATACAATTATTGCGGGAGCAACATCAGGTGTATTACAAGTAACCTCTTTAGGTCGTTTTAGTTACACAACCAAGACGTTTAAATGTCCAACTCAAGGTTGTTGCCCCTTTATTTTAGAAAAAGCAATACAACCCATTAATTGCTGCGTTCCGCTCGAATATATTTTAAAAAAGTAGAATTTATTACAAATGACCCTAAATAAGTCAAATAGATTTATTTAGGGCTGCTTTATTTAATGATTTCTATCACAACGAAACCCCTCTTTTCCACGGAATAAAATCATCTTGTCCGAGGCGTTCGGCATGAGTTACGTACTCGCCACTTGCCAAACCAATTACCCATTCGAGCAATCTTTCAGCATTTTGATTGATGGTTTCTTCGCCCGAAATAATGCTTCCGCAATTAAAATCAATCACATCATACATTTTTTGAGCTAAAGCATTATTAGTAGAAATTTTAACTACTGGGCAAATCGGATTGCCCGTCGGCGTTCCCAAACCAGTCGTAAATAGTGTAATTGTCGCTCCCGAAGCGGTTTTGCCCGTTACGGCTTCAACATCATTACCCGGCGTACAAACCAAATGCAAACCTTGCTTGGTTGGCGTTTCGGTATAATTCAGCACATCTGCGATTGGAGCGTTTCCACCTTTTTTAGCAGCCCCAGCCGACTTGATGGCATCCGTAATCAATCCGTCTTTGATATTACCCGGCGAAGGATTAAACGCAAATGCCGAACCAATCGCCGAGGCTTTATCCGAATAATCTCGCATCAATTTCTCGAATTTTGCGGCTTTTTCTTCAGTTTCGCAACGATTCAATAATTCTTGCTCGACACCGTGTAGTTCTGGAAACTCTGCCAATAGCGTTCGACCGCCCAAGGCTACAATAATATCTGAAAGGTGGCCAATGGCTGGATTGGCCGAAAGTCCCGAAAAACCATCCGAACCACCACATTTTAGACCAATATTGAGTTTGCTCAGTGGGGCTGGCTTACGTTCGATTTTGTTGGCTTCAATTAACCCCGAAAACGTAGCCCGAATCGCATCCGAAAGCAATTCAAACTCTGTACCTTTTTGTTGTTCAAAGAAAAGAATCGGTTTATCAAAGTTTGGATTACGTTTCTTGACCGCATCCATAAATATCTGGTATTCAGCATTTTGGCATCCCAAACTCAAAACTGTAATACCCGCTACATTTGGATTGTTGGCGTAAGCTGCAAAAAGATTGCAGAGAGTGGTAGCGTCTTGACGAGTCCCACCGCAGCCACCTTCATGGGTCAAAAACTTGATACCGTCAATATTTGGGAATATCTTAGATTTTGGATGCTGAACGTCAATCATCTCGACGACTTCCGTTTGGGTGTCTTCGATTGCTTCTCCCGATTTGTAACGTTTTACCAATTCATGTACCTGATTTCGGTACGTTTCGGGTTGGGCATAGCCCAATTCACGCTCGAAGGCATCTTTCATAATCAAGATATTGCGGTTTTCGCAAAATACGAGCGGCACGACTAACCAATAATTACGAGTGCCAACGCTTCCATCGCTGCGGTAGTAGCCCAAAAACGTACGGTCTTTCCATTTATCAACATTGGGGGGCGTCCATGAGTACGGCTGGCGTTTGGCGGTCGAATAATCTTCGGATTCGTGTTTGAGGTTAAACGTCGTAATCTGACTCCCTCTTGAGATAGGTTGAGTTGCCTTTCCAACCAAAACCCCGTACATAGTGACCGAATCGCCAACGTCTAAATCTTTGGTTACGAATTTATGTTTGGCATCAATATCGTGTTGTATTGTATAGGTATTTCCTTCAAATTCGATTTCGTCTCCCGCTTTCAGATTTTGCAGAGCAACAATAACATTATCTTTAGAATGTAGTTTTAAGACCTTGTGCATGTTTGATTATACTACAACGATTGGTTTGTTATTCACAAAGTTATAGATTATAACCATATTACAATTGCCCTATCGAAGCGACTTTTTATGTTATTTTGACCATTTCTTTTTCATTGTGCGATTTCAACCCTAATTTTGAACACAAATTATTATTACCTAAAACTACTATGTTCAGATTAGATAATAAAGTTGCCGTAATAACTGGCGGTGCGAGTGGTATCGGACTTGCGATTTCGAGATTGTTTGCTCAACAAGGGGCGATTGTGCATATTTTTGAGTTGAATATTGACCAAGCCGAACGCGAAGCCGACCTCATCAATGCCAGTGGTGGCGAGGCGTATTGTCATCAGGTCGATGTGTCGAAACAAAAAGATGTGCAGAAAGCAATAAGTCGAATCACGAAAGAACAAAAGATTGATATTTTGGTCAATAATGCCGGAATCGCCCATGTCGGAACAGCCGAAACCACTACCGAGACCGATTTTGAAAAGGTTTTCAATGTAAACGTAAAAGGAGTTTATAACTGTCTCAATGCAATTATCCCGCATTTCAAAGCTAATGGCAAAGGTGTTATTTTAAATATGGCATCAATTGCTGCTACGCTCGGACTCCCCGACCGTTTTGCGTATTCGATGAGCAAAGGTGCAGTATTGACGATGACATTGCAAGTGGCCAGAGATTATTTGAAGAATAATATTCGTTGCAACTCTATCTCGCCTGCCCGTGTGCATACGCCATTTGTAGATGGATTTATCAAAAAGAATTATCCCGGAAAAGAAGCCGAGATGTTTGATAAATTATCGAAAACGCAACCCATCGGACGTATGGCAAAACCCGAAGAGATTGGTGCCTTGGCAGTTTATCTTTGCTCAGATGAAGCAGCGTTTATCACAGGTTCCGACTACGTGATTGATGGCGGATTCACCAAACTAAATAATTAATCCGTTAAATAAACTTTTCTGTGATTTGATACCCCAGATGGTCGTTTGTAAACATTTATTTTACAACTTGAGACTGAATAGATAACTTATTTACCAAACAAACAATGCTTCATCAATTTTATAGTTCAAAACCTTACTTTTTTTACTTGCTGTTGGTCGTTGGGCTATTGATTTATACGTATAGTTTTTTCGTTCGGCAGAATAAGTTTACTAACCTATTTTCGTTGCTTACAGCTTTTTTGACTTTACTATTCGCTCGGATTCCAGTTATCTTCAAGAATGCCCAACTCAACCCCGACGAGAGTATGCAACTGGCTCAGGCACTTTCGATTGTCAGGAAAGCAGCCGTATTTGATTCTTGGGATGGCAATACCATCGGCCCATTGGATACGTATCTGATAATGATTCCGTATGCTTTTGGACTACCTTTAGATTACAGCACACTACACCTTTTGGCGGTTTGTTTCCAGTTTGCTTTTTTTTATGTGTGTTTTAGGGCGATTCAGATGTTTTACAACCAAAATACGGCATTTGTTGCAACTTTGCCAGTACTGATTTGGTTTGTATTTACACAGCATTATGATTTTCTGCATTATGCCTCTGAGCTACCACCGATTCTGATGCTGGCAAGTTGTAGTTGGGTTTATTTGTCATTTTTAAAAGCAAAAAAGCCTAAACTTTGGTTATTATTTTTGCAGGGAGCATTAGCTGCACTCATCCCATTTGCTAAATTGCAAGCAGTACCTTCGACATTCATTATCATTGCATTTACGATACTACAACTCTGGCAGAGTTCCGAAAATCGATTAATATTCTTTAAAAAAATTGCTTATTTGGTCGTTGGTGGCTTGTCGATTTTGTTTACAATCACCATCCTGACGCTTTGTTGGGGGGTATTCGATGAGATGATTTTGTATTATTTCGAGGGCAATTTATTTCATGAAGCAGGTGGTGGAAAAGATTCTATTTTTGAGAAAATCCTAAATCATTTCCGTTCAACAGGCGATTTATTTGAGCTAAAGGCACTTGTCATATATTTGGCGATAATCACTGTTATTGCGTTGTGGCAAAAACCACGCCTAAGTTTAAAAGGTAGTGGACAGTTGTTGTTATTTGCAGTTACGTTATTGTCGTTCACACTTTTTGCTATTGGTAAATCGGGTTTTAGACTCTACCACTACAACAACTTTTTGTTTTTACCTCTGATATTACTGATTGCTATCTTTGCACAAAATCTCAATAAAAAATTAGTCAAAAATTTGGCAATCACGGGCGGTACTATAATGCTTTTCTTGTTTCCAATTTTACCACAAATCGTGCAAGCAAAAGAGTTTTATGCCTACGCCTACACTGGCCGAAAAATGCAGGTTTCGGACGTAAGCAAAGCAATCCTGAAATATGCCAAAGCGGGTGAGCCGCTCGTGGTCTGGGGATGGATGCAAGACTATTACGTCGAGACCCAAATGCCGCAGGGTACAAACGATAATCACGCAATCAGGTGCTTTACGTATTCGCTGGTTGATGAACACCGCAAAAGATACGTTGCCGATATTATTAAAAACCAACCGCCCGTTATCGTAGATGCCGTAGCTCCTACGAGTTTTATGATGCAAGAAAAAGAATTGTATGGTTTAGATAAATTTCCCGAACTCCAAAAGCTAATCAATGAAAGATATGTATTGGCCGAAACAATAAAAGGGAATGATATTTATGTCATAAAATCAAGATTCAAAAAATAAGATAATTTTTAAATTCGACCTTCCCTCTCAGCCAGCTTTGATGTACCTTTGTGTAGGCATTGGTTTACCTTAGAAAATCCAAGTTATTATAAACAAATATCCTGAAAATGAGTCTTTTATAAGGTGTTAGATTTTGTAACTGTCAAATTAACACTTATCTTTAGACTCTATTCAATTTCACAAGTAAAATCACAATGAAAAAGACCTTTTTGATTGTCGTTAGTACACTTTGTATTGC
>JALOLV010000499.1 GCA_025455785.1 Spirosomataceae bacterium
CGGCTCGAAAACCAATAAGATGTCAAAAACAATAACCCCTTACAAAGACTCTACGCTGGGTAAAAAAGAACAGGTTACTCAGATGTTCGATAATATTTCTGAGAATTATGATGATTTGAATCGTGTCATTTCATTCGGAATTGATATAAAATGGCGTAAAAAAGTCTTGAAAATGGTATCAGATACCAACCCCGAAACGATTCTCGATATAGCAACGGGTACGGGTGATTTGGCGATTTTAATGTCTAAGACCAATGCAAAAAAAATAGTTGGGTTAGATTTATCATCCGAAATGCTACGAGTTGGAAAAGATAAAATCCAGAATCGTGGATTACAGAATAAAATCGAAATGGTTTTGGGCGATAGCGAGAATATCCCCTACCCCGATAATCATTTTGATGCCATCACGGTTTCGTTCGGGATTCGTAACTTTGAAACCCTCGAAAAAGGCCTTGCTGAAATCTTGCGAGTACTCAAACCAAACGGAATTTTTGTAATTTTAGAGACTTCTGTACCGACCAAATCTCCGTTCAAACAAGGATATTTCGTTTATACAAAATATATTTTACCGCTCATCGGGCGAATCTTCTCAAAAGACCAAGTGGCTTATGGTTATTTATCCGAATCGGCCCATAATTTCCCATACGGCGAAAGACTCAACGAGATTCTTCGTAAAGTAGGCTTTAGCAATGTCAAAGATTTACCACAAACTTTTGGTATAGCTACGATTTATTCGGCATCGAAATAATTATCTGAATAGACTGTATTCTAAAAATCCTCTCAAAAACACGAGAGGATTTTTTTGTTTCTACAATATCGTTATATCTTTGTATAAATAACGGTTTTTATATGAGACTTACACTTGCTTTTTTGGGGATTTTAGTATCGAATATCATCTTTGCCCAAACGGTAGAATCAACCAATAGCATCAAAATCACAGGATTGGTAGAGAATCCCGTAGAAATTACTTTCCAAGAAATCGAAAAGAGTAAAATTGTAGATTTAGGAAACTTCAAGATAACAAATCATGCGGGCGAATTCAGAAAAGAATACAAGAATGTAAAAGGTATAGCCTTGATTGATTTTTTGAAAGAAATCAAAATAACCGCCTCTTCGCCAAAGGTTTTGAGCGAATATTTCATCGTTTTTAGGGCGTCTGACGGATACTCGGTTGTAGCCTCGTGGAACGAAGTCTTCAATACCGAAATCGGTAATTCATTTTATATCGTCGTCGAAGCCGATGGTAAAAGTCTAAGAAATGGCTCTGAAAGAATCTTAATGATTGCGACAAAGGACTTCAAAACGGGCCGAAGACACATAAAAGGACTACAAACTATCGAAATCAGAAAAATATAGGTGCAACTTACCCTAACCTTTATCAAAACGTGGCTTTTGCTACGCTACCTCTACCGCCAATCGTCCAGCAGGTATTTTTGTAGCAACTTATTGCATGAAAAGGCTGTGTATCAAACACTTCCCAAGATTTACCCATATCTTTTGAGATGCCAGTCCCCGATGTCCCGACCGTTATCAAAGTTTTACCATTTACCAGCCAAGATGCTTCTTTGAGTCCGTCGGGCTTGGTGGGTGTCAGCATCTCCCAAGACTTACCGCTATCGTTCGTAACCGCCACATTATCAATCGCTTGCTTGTCATTTTTGTAATCTCCACCTACGGCAAAACCCGTCTTTTCGTTTACAAAGTGTAGCCCGAAAATACCCAAAGTTTGTCCTTTCGTAAATTTAGTTTCGGTTACATTCCACGTTTCGCCTTTGTCGTGCGTAAAAAACACACGTTTTTGGGTACAAATCCAAGCACTTTTGCCTTTTGTAATTACACACGTTCCACTCGCCGCAAAAGAGGCTTCGGCGTCTTGAATATCGGGCAATCTATCTTTAGAGATTCGGTTCCAAGTCAATCCACCATCGGTTGTTTTTAGGATAAACGGCTTATTATCAATCGGGTCGCCGATGAGCAAACCTTCTTTTTTATTCCAAAAATCAATCGAATCGAAGAATGTTCCTTTTTCGGTCGTCTCAAAAACCACTTGCCAAGTTGCTCCGCCATCGCCCGCACTCATGGCAATCACCGTTTTTTTATCCAAAACCTGAATATCTCTAAAATCCAGATTCTCGGCACCAGCTATTTTCAAAACCTGCCATTTTTGTCCGCCATCCTCGGTTTTCAGAATCGTCCCTTTTGTGCCGCCAGCCCAAACGGTTTTATCGCTGATGGCCTGAATCGAGCGAAACGAAGCATCGGTATTGCTATTTTGTTTAATCCATTGAGCATTTGCATTCATAAAGAATAATATCAATATCATGCTGGATTTCAAATCCTGTGCAGTTGGATTCGGGACATTTTGCCGAAGCGATTGTAAATCCGAATAGCGTGAGGTAGTGTTTTTAGCCAATTTATCAAAAAACTGTAAAATACCGTGTATCATTAGAAATCTTGGGTTAATTTTGTTTGATGAAATGCCCGAAATTACATATTTTCTTTGGTCTATGTTTGGTTTTGCTTAATCTTTTTGCGGTAGCACAAGAAGATGTCAAAATTGAGTTGGGCAAAAAAAATATTACGCTCGATGAGAGTTTTACGATTAAGGTCATCATCAAAAACAGCGACAAGTGGCAGACTGGTCAATTTCCTGATATTCAGTCGTTTACCAAGACAGGCAAGCAGGTTTCTCATAGCCAAACCAGCATTGGAGGACAACGGGTTTTGGTACATACAATTACGCAATCTTATGCACCTACCAAAGACGGAATCTTTAGGTTTAATCTATTCAGTATCAACGTAAACGGTAAAGATTACGAAGCAGACGGTGCGACAATCAGCGTGGCGAAATCTGCTGAAAGTGCCGAAGAACCCGCCGATTTGACCCCAATAATTGACAGCAAAGAAGAGGCTTTGGCTTCTTTATTGGTATCAAAAAAACAAGTTTATGTGGGTGAGGGTTTTCAAGTATCGCTCGTTTTTTATGTAGCCGAGAGCAACACCGCCGCAATGGGCTTCCCAGACAATATCAATGCTCAGGTAGATGCCATTGCCAAGAAAATCAAGCCGGCCGATTGTCTCGAAGACCGTGTGATGATTACGGGCGAGATTCCGAAAACCGATGTCGTCATTGCCAACAAAAAGTATTCGGCATATAAAGTTTTTGAGGCATTTTATTTTCCGCTCAATAATAAACCCATAGATTTTGGGGCGGTTGAGTTGAAAATCAACAAATACGCTACTGATTCAAAGGGGAATCCGATAAAGACCCAAAAATCAGTGATTGGCTTTACTACAAAACCACAAAATATCAAGGTTTTAGATTTGCCAGCACACCCTCTCAGAGACAAAGTTTCGGTTGGTGAATTTAGTTTTTTGGAGAGTATCGAAAACCGAAAAATCAATACAGGCAAGAGTTTTAACTATGTTTTCAGGATTATCGGAAACGGTAATTTGGCAACTGTTTCGATGCCTTCGCTGCAAAACGATAGTCATTTTGATTTTTATCCTCCCGAATTCAAAGAAAACAAATACGTAGGCAAACTCGGCGGCGAAAAAGAGTTTCGGTACCGAATTATCCCCAAAGATTCGGGGCAACATAGCCTCGATAAATATTTTTATTGGGTTTATTTTAATTCAAAAAGACAGCAATACGATACGCTTAAATCGAGGATAAAAGTTTCGGTTTCGGGCAAGACGATTGAGAGTGGCTCGACAAACTCGGGTGATATTTATGATGGATTAGAAAAAGTTGATACTTCGACAATAGAAATTGACTACCGTGAAGTCATCAAAAACATCTCTAATTTAATCGTGATAATTATGCTTATCGGGATGTTCTTCGTGTTTGATTTTAGCAGAAAAAAGAAATAACACCCCCAGCCCCTAAAGGGGTGTTACAAAAAAATCCTAATTAAAATACCCCATTTTTAGGGAATGGGGTTGTGTTTATGAGTTCGACATACGGAAAAATTTTTAAGATTTCAACATTTGGCGAGTCGCACGGAAAAGCCATCGGAGTAGTGATTGACGGATGCCCTGCTGGGGTTGAATTTGACGAATCATTCATTCAATACGAGTTAGACCGCCGCAAACCCGGCCAATCTCGTATCACGACACAACGCCGAGAGGCCGATGAGTTTCAGGTACTTTCGGGAGTTTTTGAAGGGGAGTTTTTGAAGGTAAAACCACCGGAACGCCCATCGCATTGGTGATTTTTAACGAAGACCAACGCAGCAAAGATTACGGGCATATAGCCGACAAGTTTCGCCCCTCACACGCCGATTTTACGTATTCGACCAAATACGGGAACCGTGATTATCGTGGTGGTGGACGTAGCTCGGCCCGTGAAACTGCCGCTCGGGTTGCGGCTGGAGCATTGGCCAAAATGGTTTTGAAAACGCTGGGG
>JALOLV010000119.1 GCA_025455785.1 Spirosomataceae bacterium
TATTCAAATAACCACACTTTTCAGAATCGTTGAAAAAGGTTTTGGCAAACAGCTCAATTTATCGTTTTTGTAAGTGGTAAATGGCATTTATCTATAAAGTAGAATCACCTTCCTAAACTCACCTTATAAATCTTGCGTTGCTCATTCGTAACAATAAAATCGGTGTTGTTGATGTATGCCAGTGCTTCTACTTGTCCACGCCCAATTTTGATGCAGTTTTTGGGTTTCGAGAAGTCAATTTTACCTTGATTTGTTTCAAAAACGAAGATTTTGCCGTAGGTCAGTAGGGCAAATTGCTTGCCGTCGGGGCTAATATCGGCTGCCGTGACGGGTGTTTTGAGGTAGATACTGTCTTTTACCGTAACGGCGTAATTGCCAGCTTGGGCGGGTATTTCGTAGAGTTTGGTGGTGCGGTCGGTGCGGTCCCAACTTTTTGAAAACAGATACAATTTATCATTTGCCCAGAAGAACGCCTCGCAATCAAAAATACGTTTTTGTTACCAAAATCGCCAATGTATAGATTGCCCTCGGGGTCTTTGGCGAGGTCTTCCCAATCTACATTGATGGCATCTTTTACGGCCAAAGTATCATATACACGTCCGTTTTCGCCAATCATATACAATTCCGGGTTTCCGCCGCTATCGTCATGCGTCCAAAAATACCCTTCTTGCACTTGGGTAATTCGCCCGTTTTTGTAATAATATATTGAGATTTTGCTTTGGAGAATCCGCTTTTTCTGACCTCTGGATTACAACTGCAAGTGGCGGTTTTGAGTGCAAAAAGCATCATGTATAATTTGAATAGCATAGAATTTGTGGTTTGAAGATGGCAAAATAGCGAGTTAAGTTCTATAAGTGTTTTTTATTCTTACTGAATACCTTGCAAAAATTCCCCGCTCGGGCGGGGTGGATGCCTGACGATAGTCGGCAGACGGGGTGGGTTTTTGATGATGATAAATGGTATAGTGATGACTCAAACTATTAAATTAGACCCGCAATAAAACAAAAAATGGGATTATTTGCAAAAAAAGCCCTCTCCGTTGGGAGAGGGCTGGGTAAGATATTTTCGTTAAATATTTCTCGATGCTTAGTCTTGCTCTACCAATGACTTTTCTTCAACTTTTTGGCTAATCCAAGCGTAAGTTTTTTTCATGCCTTCGATAAGCGGTTGAGAAGGTTTCCAGCCAAGTTTTTCTTCGATGAGGGCGTTGTCAGAGTTTCGTCCTCTTACACCTTGTGGGCCAGGGATATTCTTGATGTTGATGTTTTTACCCGAGATTCCGATAACCATTTTGGCAAAATCGTTAATCGAAATCATCTCTTCTGAACCGATATTGACTGGCCCTGAGAAATCCGATTCCATCAAGCGGCGAACGCCTTCGAGACATTCATCAATATACAAAAACGAACGAGTCTGTTTGCCATCTCCCCAAACCTCAATCGTGCCACCATCGGGTGCTTCGGCCACTTTACGACACATGGCGGCGGGTGCTTTTTCTTTACCGCCTGTCCAGGTACCTTGCGGACCGAAAATATTGTGGAAACGAGCCACTTTTACCTGAATCCCGAGGTTACGTTGGTACGAAAGATAAAGACGTTCGCTAAAAAGTTTCTCCCAGCCGTATTCGCTGTCTGGTGCCGCCGGATACGCCGAAGACTCAGCACATTTCGGATTATCGGGGTCTAATTGATTGTATTCTGGATACATACACGCCGACGACGAATAAAAAATCTTTTCGACACCCGCACGGTGAGCCGCTTCGAGAACGTTGAGGTTACAAAGTGCCGAATTGTGCATAACAGCCGCATCGTTTTCGCCAGTAAAAATATAGCCAGCACCGCCCATGTCGGCTGCAAGCTGATAAACCTCATTGAAGCCACCTTCCATGACAGCCTCACAAACGCGAGGGTCACGCAAGTCGCCCAATACAAAATCATCGGCATTTGTATTGCCGTATTCGTTTTCTTTAATATCTACACCACGTACCCAATAACCTTCACTTTTGAGGCGATTTACCAAATGGCCACCTATAAAACCGCCAGCACCGCAAACTAATGCTCTTTTCATGTATTTGTAATAAAGATTAATCTAAGAATAAATCAATAAATAATCTGCAATATTACTTCAAAACTTGGATTAATACAAATTATGGGTTTGCCAAAGGTGTTAAAAATTTATTTTTTGGTGTTCGTATATAGGCTTGATTATGAATGAATTAGGGCATTTAGGCGGTAAAAGAAAGAATGGACTCAGCTAAAAAGTCCTATTTTTTCATTAAATACTTCTTGGCGTAATCGGTAGGAGTGATGGCCATACGGCGGCGGAATTGCCGATTGAAGTTGGATAAATTATTGAAACCGCACGCAAAACAAATCTCCGAAACCGAAAATTTATCTGTCGTGAGCATCTTGCAAGCATGACCGATTCGGATATCGTTCAGAAAATCCGAGAAGGTTTTGCGGGTATGAAGTTTAAAAAATCGACAGAACGCGTTGGTGGTCATATTGGCAATTTCGGCCACTTGTTCTAAGCTGATTTCTTGTGCGTAGTGCTGCATCAAAAAATCGAAAACGGCGTTGATTCGTTTATTGTCGTTTTCTTTTTGTGGCTGGTGGTACGTAATACTCGAAAGTGCTTCCCGATTATTAGATTTGACGACTTCGTACAAAATCTTCCAAAAAGACAGCATCCGTTCGAAGCCTTCGGTTGCGATAATTTGTTGCATCAGAGGCAAAATATCCGATTTTGTACCGATTCGGATTCCTCTCGACGATTCAATCAATAAATCTTTGATGGCACCCATTTCGGGCAATTCAAAAAGGCTTTCGCCAAAGACTTCTTTTCGGAAATATATCGAGATAGAATGTACATTCAGTTGGGTGGTGGTGTCGTAATATTCGGCATCACTTCGGAAAACGTGCGGAATATTCGACCCTAAAAAGAATAAATCGAAAGGTTGGAAACGGTCGATTCGGTCGCCCACAAAGAGAGTGCCTGTACCCTCGATTATCAGCGTAACTTGATATTCGGGATGAAAATGCAGCGAATCGTAAAAGTGCTGAAGACAGTCTTCTTGCACCCTAAAAGATTCGATTTCAGTCTTAGGAACTCTAAATAAAAGAGGCTTCATTAATTTAATAGTTTCCTATTGATAGCATCACAAGTGTGCACGCTTCGATGGGTTCGATACCTTTTTCTGATAGTTTATTCTCAAATTCGGGGTTTTCGGTTCCGGGATTAAAAATAACTCTTCTCGGGTTTAGTTTTAAGATATAATCATAATAATCTACTTGGTTTCTCGGATTGACATAAAGCGTTACGGTGTCAATATCTTCAAAATCAAGTTTTTGGGTATGGATTATATGCCCTGCTACTTCGCCTTCATTACGCCCGAGTAGTTCTATCGAATAACCGTGTTTTAATAAACGGTTTGCCGCAATAAATGAGTATCGAGAGGCGTCGGTCGATGCACCGATGATTAATGTTTTTTTGGTCTCCATGAATACAATAAATTGGATACTATTGATTTAAAACATAAGTATAAATCTGTTTCGTTCCGTGCGTAAATCTAATGTTTTTTCTTATTATATTTGTTTAACTTTAGTTAAACAAATAGTTTGTCCCTGATATAGATGTACTTATTTGAGTATGTATAAGTGGCTGATTTTCAGTAATATAAATAATTTAAAACATTTTACAGAACAAACTGTTAAGGAATAGTTCTAACAAAAATGTAAATTAAAAAGCATCATTATGAGCGGAATGAGTAATGAAAAGGGTATCCTTTGGGCAGAAAAATGGATGCCAATAGTCATAGATGTTGAAGGAATTGACAAGCCTCCGCATTATGAAATTTCTAATTTTGGGCGATTGCGTAGTTTGCAGAATTCAGAAAAAGGAACCATCATTAAAGGCTCTGTAATACAAGGGTATCGCTCACTCAATGTACGATTGCCGAAAGGTAAGTCGTTCAATCGCTATGTTCATAAATTAGTTGCCGAACACTATGTTAAACGAGAAAGCGAAAACCATTGCTTTGTAATTCATTTGGATTATGACAAGGTGAATAACCATTTTGAAAACCTGAAATGGGCAACGAAAGAGGAGATGGTAGAGCATAATCGTGAAAACCCAGCAGTGAAGAATAAGCCTATTCCGAAGAGAACTAAGAATTATAAATTGACCGAAACTAAGGTAAAACTCATAAAGAAAATGCTAAAAAATGAGAATAACCGCCTTAAAATGATAGCCAAGCAATTCGGTATTACGCATACGCAACTCAATCGGATTCGTTCGGGCGAAAACTGGGGTCATGTATTGGCCGATGAATAAAAGGCTTTTTATATTATCTGTTTTCTAAAACTACTATTTTTGAATTTTGACAAGGTGCATCTTCAATAATGCACCTTTCTTTATTTTTTATCTTGCTTTTTTAAGAATACAAATCCGTTTTTTTCTTCGATAAATTTAAGGGTAGAATCGCCTCGATAATCATCGTAGCGGTCGATTTTTGTTACGTAAAATGTATCTGTAACGGCCGCTTGCGAAACTGGTTTTTTGAAGTAGAAAAGGTGGGCGTAACTTTTGAATCCGAGTACTTCGACGGCTACGTTTTGCCCTTGTTTTGATTCATAAAAATCAATGGCGGCTCCTTGCGTGTAGCGTTCGATTTTAGGTACTACGAACGCACCGTAGAGAAATAATGTGATGGCTGTCGCCAAGAATAACGGCGTGATGATTCGGAATTTTTTATTGACCGAATCGGCTTTTTTGATGGATAAGATTACCCACAAAATGACTACAAAATAACAAACACCGATGAGCATTTCCCAGCCGCTCCAATCTACTTTGGCTTTGAAATTGGCAGCGGCAAATTTGTCTTTAATCAATGGGATGAGTTGTTCGGCGTTCATCCCGACATACGGTACAGCCGCCAGAATCAACGATAACAAAAAGCCAATAAAAAGTGTCCCGATTACGTACCAGCGGCTCCACTTGGTCTCGTCTTTTAGCCAAGATTGCACAAAACTTGCCGCAAAAAACGAGAGCGAAAAATAGGACATTGACGAATAATGAACAATTTTGGTGGTAGTAAGGCTAAAAAGAATCATAACTACCCAGAAAGTCAGATAGGCAAATAGGGTAAAAGTTGCAGAGTTTTCGGATGGTTTTAGGATTCTGAATAATTTTGGGAAACCCAAAACGGAAATCGGGAAACAGCCAATCAAAACTACCACAAAATGATAATAAAACGGTTGTCCGTGTCCAGCCTCTGATGTACTAAACAACCTAACTTGGTATTCGAGAAATTCTTTAAAAAACCACAATCCGTTGGTTATCAGTTCGTTCATGAACCATATTGAAGCAACGGAAAAACAAGCTATAAAGAAAATGACGATTTGTATTGCCGAATAAATGGCTCGGAATCGACCGTATATTACCCAAAACAAAACTACAACTAACCCCCAAATCAGCCCCCCGACTGGGCCTTTGGTCAAAACCGCTAATCCGATAAAAAGACCTGCAAGAAAAGCGTTTTTAATTTCTTGCTTCTGATTTCTTGATTCTTGTCTCTTTTTTAATCCTAAATAGCTAAAATAGATGCCGAGAAAGATGAAATAATTGAAAGTAGGGTCAATAATTCCCGATTTGAAATACAAATGTGGTGTAAGTGAACCAAAATAAGCCAATGACCATAGCAAACCAAATTGAGCATTTTTTTCTTTTTTACCGATTACGTAAAGTGTAATGAGCGTGATGATTCCGATGATAGCATTCGGAAAACGAGCGGCAAATTCGTTGATACCAAAAACCTTCATCGAAAGCACTTGCATCCAAAAAAATAGCGGTGGTTTCTCCCAAAAAGGCTTAAAATCTATCTGAACACGCCAATAATCGCCTGTTAGTATCATCTCACGGGCCGATTCGGCGAAATTGATTTCATCCCAATCGAATAAATGGACATTTCCGAGATTCGGAATGAAGAAAACCGCCCCAACGATGGCAATGATAAACGGATAATATTTTGGATTGATATTTGAGAGATTCACCGAAACAAGTTTTGCGATTGAATTGCAAAATTACCAATTGCATTTTAGATTCTCCAAATTATAATCGTTTCATCTCTTTCAATAGCATTTTAGCAATTACTCGATAGCCTTTATCGGATGGGTGTAGTCCATCGTAAGTCATGTCAATGGCTTCGACTGGATACGGGTATTCATCGGTTTCGGGATTGAACGGAACTTCGAGATAATCGGGGTATTTAAAATTTCGATATTCGCCAGTTTTGGGGTCTTTTAATCGTTTGAATTTGACCATGTTTTTGAGCGTGATTCCGCTTTTGTAGTACAGATTCACGACCGAAATTTTTTCAAACTTCCCAATTTCGATTATCGCATCGGCTACTTGCGAAAGCTGTTGATTATTTTTTGGTTTATACGAGCCGTGGGCATTATTCTTCATGTTGGCGATATACACAAAATCGCTGCGTTGGAGCGGTGTCATCAAGATAATTTTAGCATTCGGATTCAAGTTTTTGAGTTTATCAATAATAATCCTGAATGCTCCGTAAATTGTGCCAAAACCATTATTTCGTTGATAATCAGATACTTGCCCGATTGGCTTGCCTTGCCACCAGTCGTTTGTGCCGAGAAAAACAGTATAAACATCAGCCGAAGTGAGTTCGAGTTTTTCGATATTTTCGGCGATTCTTACCGATGTCCAGCCATTGTAGCCTTTGTTAATGTATTTGATTTGAGGAAGTTTCTCGGCGATAAGCGTCATGTAGCCTTTGGTGATACGATTTCTCGTTTCGTTCTGATGGTCGTTTAGGTACGTAATTGAGTCGCCAATGGCAATCCAGCTAATCTGCTTATTCTGAAAAGACAAAAAGCAAATTGCTACAACAAATAGCAGTAGGTATTTTTTCATGTTAGGGTTGAATTTTATGATTAATGTACCAAAAGTGCATTGAGGTTCATCTCAACGACCTCGCCCATTGTTGAACACCTATAAAAGGCATCGTTTTTATAAAATCTTGCCAATTCACTTTTAAGTTTTTCGAGGTTTTCGGGTAGGCATATCGTATCTTTCTTCATGGTTTCGAGTAGGTCGTGTATTCTTACTTTTTCGTCACGGTATCTGCTCGCAATGAGCGTCCTTTCTTCAATCTGATACTGCCTTACCGACTCGGGGGTCATGTATTTCATGCCCAATTCGATAAACGCATTATTTTGCTTAAAATACTGCGGCATATACACCGAGCGGCTGCCTTCGTAGCTCTGTTGGTCAAAATCTATCGCACGGATTCGATAATGGAAATCTTCAAAATCGGGCGTGATGATAACCACAAAATTAGACGAGTGCATATCTCCGAGAAGCCTTACAAAACAACGCTCATTGAATTTGATGAACTCCTTGGTCAGACGAATCGGATTAAGGTTGATGTCGTTCATGTGGTTGAGCATGAATTGGTCGCCCGGAATCCCCGCAATGTGTTCTTCGACGAGCGTATCTTCGCAAGTACAATAACTGATGACGTTAGGTGAAAGCAAATGCTCTAATTCGAGTCCATAAACCCGCGAAGCATCGGCATTTTTGATGTAAAAATAGTCGAAGTTATCGTTTATTTTATTCGTAATCCGAATCCTGAACGGATTTGTGTTGGCATACGTACAAGTATCGACCCTATCAACAACCAAGTGCTTGATTACCGAAGCATCGCCATCTGTTTTGAGGTCGGCGTAGATAATTTTTAGGTTTTCGTAAATATCCTGCAAGTCGCTCTGCGGATAAAAAACGGTTTCCCAAAGTGTATCTTTACCTTTTTTATCGTAGAGCGGAATCCGATTATCGAAGCGTTTGAGGTCGGTATATTTGAGCGGAAGTTTTACCTCACGCCCGTATTTGGTGAGATATTTTCGCAATTTCGGCGAAATCTTAAACGGTATTTTCTTTTTTGAGATGAGAGCCATTGTAGTATTTTAACCATTTTAGTTTATCTACACGAGTTATTAGATATGATTGAATAAAAGTTTTTAAATCTTTGATTTTCCATAGCGTTGGGTTTGCAAACCCAACGCTATGGAAAATAATTTATAACTTGCATAGGCTTGTATCTACAAACTCGTGCTACAATTATACCCATCCCGCAATCCAAACCAACAGATTCTGCAACCAAAACATCGCTTTTAGGGCATATTTTGTATAAACGGTGGTTTTGGGTTTTACGGCATACGAATTATTGATGAAGTTTAAATCCATCCATATTTTTTGTTGTGGGTCAATTTTGGCAAAGGCGATTGTTTTTTCAAACTTGACGGATTTCTTAGTCATTCTGCCATCAAAAAGTATGATTTCTTCTTTTCCATCGGTGAATTTTACCAAAATTTCGGTCGGAATAATCATTTCGCCATTTCTTTTTACGATGATTTCTTTTGCCGAATCGGCAACTTCGATTGAATAATCTAAAGTCGGAGATTTATACAAAACTTGCTCAAAAAACCAATTCATGTCTTTGCCGTAGCGGTAATTGGTACGTTTGGGTGCAATTTCATTGACGATATTAATAAAGTCCTTAACGCTCGGATGCTTAAATCGCCAACGGATGAAATAGGTCTGCATGATTTCGTCCATTGTCGAACGCCCAACGAGGTTTTCGAGGGTTTTGAGCCAAGTAGCGGTTTTTGTGTAGGTCATAATGCTGTACGTACCTTTTGGGTATTCCCACGACTTTCTGAAAACCTCCGTTATTTTTGGGTCTTTCATGCCCACGTAGCTTTCTCGGCTCGACTCGGCATCGTTTATTTTGAATCCAAATAGATTTATCTGCGAACCATTCGAATAATTTTCATCCATGATTCGCCCTTCGTAGTATTGGTTAAAACCTTCATCCAAGAAAGACTCTTCAAATTCATTCGATGCCAACATCCCCTGAAAATACTGATGCCCAAATTCATGCACCGTCACGATTTCGGGAAACCTAAGACTGTTTGGCAAACCCCAAGATGTGCCGCAAGTGATAAATGTAGGATACTCCATGCCGCTCGCACCCGAGGCATTCATGGGCTGGTCGACGAGCGTTAGGGTAGTGTGCGGATACTTACCCAAGTGTTTGGCAAAATATTCTAAAGCCACAATAGCCGACTGAAAATACCGCTCGGTACTGCCGCTATGCTCGGGCATCATCATAGCTTTTATATTTACGTGTCGCCATTGTTTCTCCGAAA
>JALOLV010000120.1 GCA_025455785.1 Spirosomataceae bacterium
GTTGTGCCACAAACCGTTGCCAAACCTTGCTTCATGCAGGTTTTGAGGTTTTCGTAAGCAGCTTCGGGAGAGCTAAACTCAATGATGGCATCGGTATTTTGTGGTGTCAGTCGTTCGAGGTCCTGACGGTTCGATACATCAATTTTTGCTACGATTTCGTGTCCACGTTGCAAGGCAATCTGTTCGATTACTTTACCCATTTTTCCGTAGCCTAATAGTGCTATTCGCATTTATAAAACTGTATTTTTACTATTTAAAAATCATTCTAACACCCAACCCAACCGAAGCCATGCCAAATGTACTTTGAAAAGTCGGTTCGATTCTAAACGAAATATCATCGCTGGTATCGAATGTTCGTAAATGAGCCTGCACATTGGCCTGTACGGCTTGCAAAGCCCACCCGACCGCAAAACCAATCCAAGTTAAATCTCGCTGTCGGCGGTATAGATTTACTTGTGGCTCAATCTGCTCTTTGGTGAATGGCCCAACTTCTACACCGTTAAAATCTATCATTACACTACCCGATTGGGCTTTGATAAGGTAACTCCGATAAAACTTATATCGGTCGTTGTTCCACCAAACAGAGTAAACTGCCCCGCCTGCACCAGCATAAATGATAGGAATCAGCCATTTTTGCTTATTAGTTGCTTGCCCCCATCCCGGTAAAATGATTGAGCGATAGAGAGCTACTCGTGGTAGATTTTTGCGTTTGACCGAATCAATACCGAATACTTCTCTAAACGGAAACTTACTTTTTTTGCTGGTATCGGGAAGTATCTTTTTGACCGAATCTACCGCCACTTTTTTGAGAGAATCCACATTTTGGGCATGAACTTTCGGTATCGAAAATCCTATGAATAATATCCCACAAATGATTAAATTCCTCAAAACCAGCATTTTATATCTATTTATCAAGCCACAAAAATAAATCAACTTGGGCTTGATAACATACTTTTAACAATTTTTATGATTCTACTTTAATGGCATTCAAGATTTTGTCTAATTCTTCTTTTGAGGCAAACGGAATCTTGATTTCGCCTTTATGTTTGTCATCGGCACGGATGAGTACTTTTGTACCGAAATAACCCGCCAATTTAAACTGTAACGAAGAAATCTCTTGCTTTATTGACGGAACACGTGAGGTTTTAATTTCTTGCTTGTCGCCGTTAATAAGGTTTCTGACAGCCTCTTCTACTTTACGCACCGACCACTCTTCGTCAATCATTTTCTTGAAAAGCACCAATTGCGTTTCAGGATTATCGATGTTGATTAATGCACGGGCGTGTCCCATCGTGATTTGGTTATCGCGAACTGCGGCCTGAATATCGGGTGGGAGCTTCAACAAACGCAAATAATTATTGACAGTCGTGCGGTTTTTGCCGACTCTATCGCCCAATTGCTCTTGTTTGAGGCTAAATTCGTTTAATAATCTCGAATAACTAAGGGCAATCTCAATGGCGTTGAGGTTTTCGCGTTGGATGTTCTCAATCAATGCCATTTCGAGCATTTGTTGGTCATCGGCCGTGCGAATATAAGCTGGAATCGTCCGTAAACCTGCCAGTTTTGACGCTTGCAGACGGCGTTCTCCCGAAATCAAAGTGTATTTACCATTGCCCGCATCTTTTACGGTAATGGGCTGAATAATCCCCAAAACCTTGATGGATTCGGCCAATTCTTGTAGTGCTTCTTGGTCGAAGTGGGTACGTGGTTGAAAAGGGTTTGTTTCGATGCTATCAACCGAGATTTCGTGCATCGAACTGATGGCTTCGAGCCTACGTGTTACAACCTCACGTTGCTCCCGCTGTTGTTGAGGTGCATCCGTATCTGACAGCAAAGCTCCAAGACCTCTCCCCAGACCTGTCATTTTATTCTTTGTTGCTAATTTGTTGTCCATCAGTTTTAATGATTTATAAGTTTTAATTTGCCTCAGACCTTAATCTGGTAATTTGGCAAAATATTCATTGACAAAGGGTTTTACAGTTTTTGTAATATTTGCCGTAAAAAAGTTTATTAACAGCCCTTTGGGTTTCTCTAACAATTTCATGTAGGTTAGAAGCTGGGCTTCAAAAACAGGATTCATTATTTCTACTGCTTTTAACTCTACAATAACACAATCATTTACTAATAAATCCAATCTTAAATCAGCCGATAATTCTAATCCTTTGTAATTAATAGGTACGGATAGTTGTCTTCTAACCAAAAAGCCTTTTTGCGTTAATTCGTGAAATAGACAACTCTCATAAACTGATTCTAACAAACCTGTGCCTAATTGTTTGTGTACTTCTATTGCACATCCAACTATTTCGTATGCAATTTGATTAACTTCTCTTTTAGTCACAGTTAGGTTGGATTTATTTGATTTTTAAATATTTATTTAAATACAAATTACACGTAGTTACACTAAGTTTTACTTGGATTTAATGTTTTTAGTGATACTTAGTGCCTTAGTGTTTAATAATTCATTCAAACACAAATTACACGTAGTTACACTAAGTTTTACTTGGATTTAATGTTTTTTAGTGATACTTAGTGCCTTAGTATTTAATAATTTATTCATACACAAAGTACACGTAGTTACACTAAGTTTTACTTGGATTTAATGTTTTTTAGTGATACTTAGTGCCTTGGTGTTTAATAATTTATTCAAACACAAATTACACGTAGTTACACTAAGTTTTACTTGGATTCAATGTTTTTTAGTGATACTTAGTGCCTTAGTGTTTACTAATTCATTCAAACACAAATTACACGTAGTTACACTAAGTTTTACTTGGATTTAATGTTTTTTAGTGATACTTAGTGCCTTAGTGTTTACTAATTCATTCAAACACAAATTACACGTAGTTACACTAAGTTTTACTTGGATTCAATGTTTTTTAGTGATACTTAGTGCCTTAGTGTTTAATAATTTATTCAAGCACAAAGTACACGAAAATGCACTAAGGTTTAATATTACTCCATCACAAGCATATTATTCTTCATCAAAATCTCACGAGCGAGGTTTAAGTAACTGATTGCTCCTTTGCTATCGGCATCTTGGGCAAGAGCTGGCACACCATAACTTGGCGATTCTGACAAACGGATATTTCTCGGAATCAGCGTTTGGAAAACCATATTCTGAAAGTGAGTCGTAACTTCATGTACCACTTGGTTCGATAATCTTACTCGTAAATCGTACATTGTCAATAAGATACCCTCAATTGTCAATGACGGATTCAGACGAGTCTGGATAATCTTGATGGTATTGAGTAATTTACCCAAACCTTCGAGAGCAAAGTATTCGCACTGAACCGGAATCACGACCGAATCTGCCGCCGTAAGGCTATTGATAACGATAAGACCCAACGATGGCGAACAGTCTATAATTACAAAATCATAGGCATCTTTGACATCCATCAATGCCTCTTTCATTTTTTCTTCACGCTTCGGGAGGTTAATCATCTCGATTTCGGCACCTACGAGGTCGATATGAGACGGTAACAAGTCAAGATTTGGGAAGTCGGTTTGAATGATAATATCTCTTGGGCGAATCCCATCGACCATACATTCGTAGATACTGTTTTCAACTTCTTTGGGGTTGAATCCAAGCCCCGAAGTAGCATTGGCTTGAGGGTCGGCATCAACTATTAAAGTACGAAATTCGAGAGCGGCCAAACTGGCAGCCAAATTTATGGTTGTGGTGGTTTTGCCAACACCACCTTTCTGATTGGCAATTGCAATAATTTTTCCCATTTGGAGTGGTTTAGGAAATTCTTGGGTTCAAATATCCGATTTTATGGCCGAAGTAACAAGAAAATGTTTCACGGAATTTCCACGAATGTTTCACGGAATCTGTGGATAAAGTATGGAGAAGTGTTAATTGCTTGAAAATGAGCTTTTTGTATATGACGGTGTGTCCTGATTGGAGAAATGCTGAATGTTTCGGGGCAGATTTTTACAAAAACTTAATATAGTTGCTATAAATAGATGAAAGATTAAGCACGGGTTCGGAAACCCGTGCTACTGATATTGCTAATTGCTCTTGCCTCTTCGATAAAGCTCGTCGCGTGTTACTGTCTCTTTGGGCTGTTGTTTGGCGGCGGCTTTCCAAGAGTCGTCTTTTTTCAAATCGCCGTTTCGGGCAGAGCGAATGAAATTTATCCACGAAAACGGATTGAGCAACGGATTGGTCGTAACCATACCCCGATTCTGCAATGCGTTATTCTGCTGATTCATAGCATACCTAAAATTGGCATCGGCACTCATACCATGAAAAGCCGCCATGATGGCTACGTTCTCTTTGCTGAATGTTTGTTCCAGAATTCGGCGTTCTTTCTCATCAGGGAGCTGCATATCTACGAGTGCCTGCTTGAATTCGTCTTCGGTGCTAAAAGGATAAACTTTAACTTCTTTTAACATTTTAGCATCTTCTCGCATCTCAACAATTACCGAATAATCTAATTCGGTTTTTCGAGGAATGATGTGGTATTGCTTTTTGAACCCAATAAAACTGAACACTAAAGTATCGCTCGGGAAAACATTAATGATAAAATACCCACGGGCGTTGGTGAGTGTGCCACGCCCCGCTTGTGGGATTGTTACATATGCACCCGGCAGCGGCTCTTTGGTTTTGGCATCGAGTACGACACCCGAAAACGTAATATATTTGATTTCGCCTTGGGCAAAGAGCGAATCAGTTTGACTCAAAATAGCTATAAACAGTAGTAATATTCTTAAAAATGCTTTCATTATCTGCTTTACGAGAAAATTTTTAGAAATGTAACAATAAACGGAATCGAAAGCAACAACCCATCGAATCTATCCATGAAACCACCGTGGCCGGGTATCATCGAACCCGAATCTTTGATAGAAATACTCCTTTTGAATAGCGATTCTACCAAGTCGCCGAGGGTGCCAGTTGTAAATATAATGGTTGCGACCCCGTACCATTGCCAATCCAACAAATCGTTGAAATACTTTGTTAAGATAAACGCCACAATGATTGAGGTTATTGCCCCTCCAAAAAAGCCTTCCCACGTTTTTTTGGGCGAGACTCGCTCAAAAAGTTTGCGACGCCCCAAGAATCTTCCGGCAAAATACGCTCCGGTGTCATTTGCCCAAAGCAGTAGTAGGCAGCCCATAATTAGCTGGGGTTTGTAGCCCGAGTCTTGTAAAACCAACTCGTTGATAAGAGCAAACGGCATGGCTACATAGATGATACCGAGAAATGTGTAACCGAGGTTGAGAAAAGGTTTTTTGTCGTTTTTTTTGTATAACTTTATGAAGAATGTTGCCGTCAGTAACGGAATAATGACGTAGTAATACTTGAACGAAAGTAGATTGGCTTCAATCAGAAAAGTAAGTACAAAAATCAGGATTCCGCAAAATGTTCCATAAAATGCCAATGGCAGGTTTTCGTCGAGTTTAAGCAGCTTGTAAAATTCTCGTTGGGTCAATAACGTAATCAGCAAAAACAATACGCCGTAACTCCATTGGTTATAAAAAATCATGAAGACCATTAGCGGGATGGCCACCACGGCGGCAATAATTCTTTGGGTTAGGTTAGATAGATTCGTCAGCTTCGATGTCATCGTTTTTAGGTCTGTTGAATAATTCGATAATGACTTTGGCGAGTGCGGCGTGTTCTTCCTGAACCAGTACTTCGTGATAGCCAAAGAGGTAGTTTCGGTCTTGTTTGTTCAAAACTACAGAATTTATTTCGTTTGATAAAAGTTCGTTTTTGACCAATTCGGCTTGGATAGCGTTTCTCGATTCAAATACTTTTGTCCAGTTCATAAGATTTTTTTTAATGCAAGATGATATAACCCCATTGGCGATTTGCCGTTTGGCGATAAAAAAGCTCACAGGGGTGGATTATGTCTCATTTTGTCAATTTAGTAATTGGTCTCAGTACCACTTTTCTAAACTCTACCTCTGAGCCTTCGGCTTGGAGTGCAATCTGCCCCTTGCGGGCCGTACAATTGAATCCGTGATTGACCATATCGCCATTTACCCAAACTTTTATTTCATCATTTAGGCATTCAACAATCATGGTATTCCATTCGCCTAATTGTTTTTCAGAATTATCCGTCAGGTTCTTTATTCGGCGTTCTTTGCCTTCGATGATTCCCCAATCTTTTTTAGGGCCACGGCGTTTTTCCATTTCGGGTACTTCGATATCCTCAACGATACACCAAAAATCGCCTGCGTTTTGGTGCATCATTTGGGCTTCGATAGATTTCGGGAACATCTTGTAAAGCGAACGGGGTGTAGAGGCATGAACCAATAATCCGCAATTGCCGGGTACTCCTGCGAATCTATATTGAACCTCGATACGGTAATTCTGAAAAACCGAATCGGTAATTAAATGCCCTTCGGGTTTACCCATACTGACGAGCAGGCCATTGCGGACTATGAACGGGCTTTTGAGATTGGGGTTGTTGTCCATATCGGGGACATCCACGTGCCAGCCCGTAAGGTCTCGCCCATTAAAAAGGTTGATTTCTTGCGAAATCGCACCGAAAGAAAGTAAGCAGCAGGTAAATATCGAGAATAATACTCGTTTCATAAGTAGGGGTTGTTTATTCAAAGAACAAAAATATACAAAAAAAGCGTATTACGCTGATTTGGACGTAATACGCTTCGGGGAACGATTTGAAAAATCGTTCTACAATTATACTGCAAAGCTCTCTCCGCATCCGCAAGTGCGGCTTGCGTTAGGGTTTTTGAACTGAAAACCTTTGCCATTGAGGCCGTCTGAAAAGTCGAGTTCGGTACCGATTAAGTACAACAAACTCTTTTTATCAACGAATATTTTGATTCCTTTATCCTCAAAAATATGGTCGGTTGGTTTTTGCTCGGCATCAAATTGTAAATCATACATCAAGCCCGAACACCCACCACCTTCTACTGCCACTCTGATTCCGTGGTTATCGGTTTTACCTTCTTTCTCTTTAAGCTCTACAATTTTATTTTTGGCGATTTCGGTTACAGTTACCATTTGTCAAATATCGAATTAATGAATTGCTGAACAACAAAATATAAATTTAATAGATAAGTGTTTATTTTGTGTCATTGTATCATTAACATCAATAAAACTTCAAAAGTTTCGATGGCGATAGATTTTGGAAGTAAACGGCTGCTGGATAGAACTTACAAGAAGTTGGGCCGTGAGACTGCATGGAAGAATTATGAGCAGAATATCCGCCCCAATGTACGTACGGGCGATTTGTTTTTCTTTTCGGGGAATCACTGGATGTCAAAGTTGATTCGGTGGCGTTCAAAATCGGCTTGGAGTCATGTCGGAATGGTCGTCAAAATCGAAGAAATAGACAGGGTATTCTTGGTTGAGAGTATCATTGAGCAGGGGGTCAGGATGATTCCGCTTTCGTTTGTTATCCGAAACTACGATGGTAAGAAAAATCCCTACGATGGCCGAGTAGGGTGGTGTAGGCATCGGCTTGTCGATGAAGTGATTGCAAAAGATTTGAAAATCAGTATTCTCGAACAACTCTCCAAACAATACGATGGTCGTGAATTTACGAGAGTGGCGTATAGGTCGTTGGTCGGGCGAGAAAAGCTATTCAGAGATTATAAATTTACTTGCTCGGAGCTAATTCATTATTGTTTTCGAGAAGCCAAACTACGGATTGAATACGAAAGAGGGTTCTTTATTAGTCCGGGTTCGATTTGGCGAAACGAAGAGGTTGAAATGATGAGAATTGTGATTTAGCGTTTGAGTCTATGACCTAATCTGAATTGTAAATACGGCACTAAGTTGATAAATGGTTGGCGGTTTCGGTTATCTAAACGAGACTGATAATCGGGGTCAATCACAAAAAGGTCTTTTTGTTGAATAAATTTAAGTCTGCCGCCAATACCGAAACTAAAATCAATATAAAAAAACTTTTGATTTCGAGATTTTATGCCAATTTTTTGACCTAATTCGATTGAGTTTTCGAGGTGTTTGAGTGGGTATTCTTTAAAGAATTGAACATTTGAGGTCTGAGATTCTTGGAGTCGTGCAAGCGTTTCATAGTAAATTCTTGGACGGTTTTTGAAAATATAACTTTTGTAGCTCAAATCAATTCTCAATCCTTTAGATTTCAGAAGTGTTGGCATTTCGGTTACGAACCATTTGTTTGATTGATAAAGCCCTAAAAGGGTAAACTCTGCCTTACCAACTCGATATTCAAATCCAATATTTGGGCGTAATAATGCTAAATTACCAGCATCGGTATTGATAGAAAGTTCATTCTGAGCAAAACAAATAGTTATTTTAAAAAAGAGGATTAAAGTAACAAAGCTGTATTTCATGGCAAGTTAATCACCGAAGATTTTCTTGTAAATATATTGAATTCCAATCCCAATCACAACTCCAACAGCATCAGCTACGGCATCCCAAATATCACCCGAACGGTGAAATGAAACTGGCAACATCGCTTGCCAAAACTCAATAAATACACCAAAAACAATCCCCCAAAGTAAGACTTTCCAAACATTTTGACTTATAAATAACCACAAGAACGAAAAAATAGCGAATACCGCAAAATGTGCGGTTTTGTCGTTTCCTTGTGGGAGTTGTTCGCTCGGCAGTGTACAGAGTA
>JALOLV010000121.1 GCA_025455785.1 Spirosomataceae bacterium
ACTAAAAAAATGACTGTTCTGAGCTTTTTCATAATTGTTAAAAAAATATTGATGAATACGAAATAATTATGATACATTTTTACTCGTATCATAATTATTTCGTTTGATGTAGTTTTGCCATTTTAGGTTACATCAATAAACAGATTATCCTTCGTGCAATGCCATTGCAGGATAAATCTGTGAGGCTTGTTTGCTCGGCAAAAAAGCACAAATCACCACTAAAACATAAATAAAAATTACTGCAAGCAGAATTCCTAAAATATAGGTTTTGCCCGATAGGTCAAATACGTTTAATAAAGGAAACTGAATGGCAAAAAATAACCCCAAAACAACTCCAAAAGTGGCGATTACGGCTGTTTCGCCAATAAAATGCCGCAAAATATGGTTCTGATTTGCTCCGATTGCTCGACGAATTCCGATTTCTTGCTTACGCTGGCTGATAGTCTGAAAAAGTACTCCAAACAAACCAAGTGTAACATTAAAAATTAGGAATCCAGAAATGATGAAAAGTACCAAAATCGGAATCAAAACAAATTTGTTTTTGCTTTCTCTCATCGACTCAAGTTGCTGAACCTCCACACTCCAATCTTTGCCAAGACTTACCAATTCTTTGGTCATTTTATTTTCAAAATCAGCATCGGTTTGTGGCTTAACCCTCAATATCATATTAGAATCCCATTTTTCGGATGGTTGAAAAACCGTCGGAGATAATTCTTGAAAATCGCTGGTATGTTTGTAACTATCAACTATTCCAATCACCAAATATTTTTTCTCTTCTCCAATTAACTTTCCGATTGCTTTTTCATTCCCAAAAAGTTCTTCCTCCGCTTTTCTTGAAATCACCACTGGTGTATTTTTTGAAACAAAATCAGCTTTGGTAAACCATCGACCTTCGGTTACTTCAATGCCTAAGATTTGCTGAAACTCAGGCTCAACATTCACCACATCACAAATCACTTTTTTACCCTTGTTGGTAAATGACCAGTTTGATGTACTAAATGAAAAAGGAATATTGTTTGAGACAAACGAAAATGATTCTACTTCTTTGTAATTCTTCAATTTTTGCTTTACCAAATCCTTGTAAATCAAGCGTAAACTATCACTTTCGGTATTAAAATTGAAATAAACAGCCCAAACATTCTCAGATTTTATACCCGAAGGATTTGAATAATTGGTAATATTGTAAACTGCCAAAGTAGAAACGGCGAAAAGAATCAAAAACGAAACAAAGATTTCGAGCATCATCAATGCACTACTCTTTTTCTTTTTCCAAATGAGTTTAAATAAGTGCTTCAACATAATTTTTAAAAATTTTAAAATGATTAATTTATGCTTTCAAAGCATCTACAATGTGCATTTTAGACATTCTCCAAGCCGGATAAACTCCTGATAATAAACCAAAAACCAAGCTCGCAATCGTGGCTACTCCAAGAACTTTCCAGTTGATTGCTAAATCAGAATTAGGGATGATTTGACTTGTATTAATGTAAAAAATAATTAATAATGAGAAAACAATAGCGATGACCCCGCCAATCAATGTCAAGAAAATATTCTCAACGACAAATTGCCCAACCAATACTTTTGATGATGCCCCAAAAGCCTTACGAATACCAATTTCAGATGCCCTTTCAAGGATTCGACTTGTGTTGATATTTATCAGATTTATCGCTGGTAAAGACATAAAAATTAATGCGATTAGC
This sequence comes from Spirosomataceae bacterium, assembly GCA_025455785.1. GTDB lineage: Bacteria > Bacteroidota > Bacteroidia > Cytophagales > Spirosomataceae > JALOLV01. The sequence goes on from JALOLV010000121.1 coordinate 1,701, forward strand.
ACCAATAACGAATACAAAAATGTGGAATTATCTTCACGGCGAAACAAGTTTATAAGGAAACTTTCTACGTAGTCATCGAGTCTGATATTGATTTTATCAGGATTAAAACCACCCTGTGAAACAATCGGGATTTTACGGGCTATTTCGGCAAATTCAGCCCTAATTTTTGGCAAATCATTTTTTTCTTTTGCCAAAACAATAGCTGCAAACGAGCCACGATAACTCGGGTCTTTTAGGTCTTCTTTTGTTGTATTGTACGGTAAATAAATGTCGGCCGAGGTATGCGGTCGAGTAATCGGCACGCCCTTTACTACTCCTACGATTTTGAATTTTTGGTTATCTAAATCAATCGTTTTTCCGATACACGAAACACCATTACCGAAGTACTTGTTGCGTAGGTCTTCGTTGATAACAACCATAAATTCGTTGTTATCAATGTCTCGTGTTGTATAAGGTTTTCCTTCAAGAAAATCGAATTGGTGAATCTCCCAAAACTCTGCATCGGTATATTTAAAAAATACCCTTATTTTTTTATTATCTCGATACATATTGGCCGTAGAAACCATTGAGGTCAAAGAGATTTTGGCTGGCAACTTGAGGCTTTTAATATATTTATTGACAAACGAAAAGCTCATTGGCCCCGATTGCTGACCTTGATTTTTGCTATCAATTTGTTCTAAGGTCATCGAATAAAGGGATTTTTCTCGGTTTATCTCAGGGTAACCCGCCGAAAAAAGATGGTCTAAGAATGCCGTAACCACAACTAAAATGGTGAGGGTCATACTTATCCCGAATAGGCTGATAAACGTAAAAAATTTTCGACGTTTAAGCACCGCAATTGTTATTTTAAAATAGTTTTTAAGCATTTTTCATAAAGAATTTAAAAATGAATGAGTAATTTGTGAATCGGTTTCTGTAAAAGAATTTCTTATCACATTACCTGACTTCCATCAAAAAGTCGAACCAATCGGTCGGTTTTCTTAGACATATTTTCGTCGTGAGTTACCATTACGATTGTTGTACCCTCGTTTTTATTGAGATTCATCAAAATATCCATAATTTCATTTCCCATTGTACTGTCAAGGTTTCCGGTGGGTTCATCGGCCAAAATAATGGCAGGTTTACCGATAATTGCCCTTGCGATAGCCACTCTTTGGCGTTGGCCACCCGAAAGTTGCGAAGGATAATGCTTCATACGGTTGCTCAGACCCACTTTTTCGAGTGCTTCGATGGCTAATTTTCTTCGTTCGCTACCCGAAATTTTGCGATAAAGCAAAGGCAGCTCAACATTGTCTAAAACTGGTAAATCATTTATCAAATGATAGCTCTGAAAAACAAATCCAAGTTTTTCATTTCTAAATCTTGATAGTTCCTTATCAGGAAGTCCACTTGCTCTTTTGCCGTCGATTTTGACATCGCCTTTCGAGGGTTCGTCAAGTAGCCCCATTACATTGAGCAATGTACTTTTGCCGCACCCAGAAGGTCCCATAATTGACAAAAACTCACCTTTTTCGACGGACAAATTGATGTTATTCAATGCAAGAGTTTCGATTGTACTTGTTCGATAGACTTTTTCAATGTTCTGTAGTGTAATCATTTTATGTATCAGATTTATGTATTTTACAAATTTTATTGAATTGGATAACTGATTTTGGCATTTCGTTCAAAATCAAAAAGGGTCAAACGGCGGAGTTGATAGTACGCTCCCCAATAATCTCTCAAAGCTCCGATATAATCTCTTTTGGCTTGGTCTTTTTCTTGAATCGAAATACTTAAATCGGTGATGCTAAGATTACCTAAAATATACCGTTCATTGGCGATTTTAAATTTTTCGGATGCAATTTTATCGGCTTGCTCAGTTAGAGAAAGTTGTTCTTTGAGCATTTCAAAAAGTGTAACCTGCGTATAAATCTGTTGCCTGAAATTCTGTTTGTCTTGCTCAACGGTATATTCGGTCAATTTTCGTTGTGCTTCGGCAGTTTTCAAGCGAGATTTCGAGCGTCCCCAATCCAGAATCGGAATATCCAGTTGCAATTCAACCGTTTGTTGGCTTTTAGGTGCCGCATACAATTCTGAAAGGGTCAATCCACGATTAGAAAAACCATAAGTAGCTGATAATGTAGCATTTAAACCGTTATCTCCAATTGCTTTATCGACCACTTTTTCAGCTTCAAGTATTTGCCTTTTAAAACTAATTGCATCGGCACGATTCTCAAAAGCCTCCTCTAATGCACGCTGGGAATTGATAGAAACTGACGAAAGTTGAGTTGGTATATTTAATTCTATTTTACTTTCATTTTGTAAACCCACATAGGCCTTGAGATTGAGTGTCGCTATCTCTAAATCGCGTTTGGCAGTACCAACGGCTTTTTTGGCTTTCAAGATTTCGAGTTCTATTTGCAAGATTTCATTGCGGGTGTTTTTTCCAATATCAAATTTTTCATTAGCTATTTTCAAAATATTCTCTGTGTTCAATAAATTGGTTTCGGCAATTTGCAAATTCACTTGAGCTATCAATAATTCAAAATAAAACTGAGTGGCATTAATAGCAATTCTTTCGAGCGATTCGATGTACGTTTGTTTACTTTCATCAAATTTCAATGGCTCAATTTTCTTATCCCATTTCAAAGAATTAAATCTAAAAAGGGGTTGTTCATAACCAATTCCAAATGGAGTACCGTTATAAAGTGTATTTTTTCGTTGAAAATCGTCGAATCTTTGCAATTGAGTCGTTGCGTAAATCCTTCCACCCGTTTGCGTTACCGACTGCAAAAGCGATAGATTCAAAGATGAGTTGTTGTACCGAATCGGTTGAAACTGGATTGTGCCATCAGGTTGGGTAACTTCTCTAAAAGCCCGCGAAAAAGCGGGTAAGTTACCTTCGAGTTTGAGTTGCGGTTTGTAATTAGATTGAAATGTCCGAAACTCCCAATACTTAGTTTCACGGGTTGTTGCCGCCTGACGAGCCGCAATTGACTGGCTTTTTGCCATTTCTACGACTTCTTCGAGCGTAAGTTTAGTTTGGGCTTTGAGGTTATTATTAAGAAACAATAACCCAAACAACAAAAAAATAGCTTTTTCAAATTTAGTGTTCATGTCGGTCATTGTGGTTATTGTTGAATCTCTAACTCAGTAGCGTTTTTGTACTTACTCAAATCGCTGATTATCACGGTTTCGCCTGCATTTATACCGTCTAAAATCTCAACAAAATCAAAATTTGTCAGCCCAATCTTTACGGTGCGACGTTCGGCTTTACCATCTTTTCGCAAAACAAACACATCCTGAACACTCGCCCCACCAAAAGCGGCTCCGTTGGCTACTCTGATTGTTTTTGGTTTAGCATCAGTAACCAAATAGACTTCAACTTTCATATTTGGTCGGAGCGATTTATTGGTTTTATCATTGAGCGAAACATCAAAACGAAGGATGTTATTCTGAACCGATGGCTGAATATTTATCAATTCGCCTTTCAAAATTTCATCATTTATCCGCACAATTACGTTCATACCAACTTTAATTTTATCGGCATAAGTATCTGAAACCGAACCTATCAGTCTAAATCCTTTCAAATCAGCCAATCGAACCAAAACCTCACCTTCATTTACTTTTACCCCGAGATTTTTATTGACAAAAGTCAGAACTCCGCTCCTATTTGCTACAATATTGGCATTTTTTAGTTTGTATTCGAGTTGCGATAAATCATTGCTTTGAATCAAAGACGAAAGCTCCGAATCTTTGATATCAGCCCTGATTGTCTGCTGTTTTACTTTTATGTCATTTTCGAGTTGGCGTTTTTCGAGAACAGCAATTTTGAGGTTCAATTCAGCCTGTTCGATGGCTTCTCGTGTACCACCACCAGCTTTGTGAAGACGGTTAGCATTTTCTAAATCGGCTTTTAAACTATTGATTTTCAAACCTTTGATTGAATCATTAATTTTGAGGTCGTAATAGTTTTTTTCTAAATCCCACTTTTGCTTTACGATGTTGTTTTTCTTCTGTTCGAGTTGAGTTTTTTGTTTCGATAAATCGAGTTCGGTAATTGTTTTGTCTAATTCTAAGATTTTATCTCCAGCCTTAACCACAGCTCCTGCATCCAAATAAACATTCTGAATAATCGCCGTGATTGGGCTTGTAATAACCTGCTCAAATTCGGGTTGAATCTCACCAGTTGCCGATAATGTATTTTCAATTGGCCCTACTTCGGCAACCGCCATTCGGATTTCGCTTCGTTTCACGGAGTTTTTAAGACTACCACGCAAAAACCAAATTCCGGCAATAACGACAACCCCAGCAACGGCAATCCAGACAATCCGTTTTTTGGTTTGTTTTCTAATTTCTAATTCGTTAATTTCTCTGTCCATTTTGTTCTATTTTCGAGCATTTTTCATAAAATCTACTCTACTATCTTACAACGAGTATGCCAGTACACAAATGACTGATTGTCAATATTTTATACAAAATTATCAAATCAAAAAGTGTCCGATATTGGGACGACTCTCTCAAAAATGGGAAACAAAAAAGCCCGCAAGATGCGGGCTTTTAAAATGAAGTATAATCTTTGACTATTTGTGTTGGTTCTTAACTTTCTCGACAATTCGTTCGTAATGGGCTTCGTACATTGGTACAATCTGTGAAATATCAAATTTCTTAGCATGTGCCAAAGCATTTGCCTTAAAAGTTGGTAAATTTTCATCTTGCAAGATAAATGCTGCGTTTTTGACCATATCATCCACATCGCCAACATTACTCAAAAACCCAGTAACTCCATTTACATTCAACTCTGGAAGCCCACCCGTATTTGAAGAAATCACTGGTACTTCGCAAGCCATTGCTTCGAGTGCAGCCAAACCAAAACTCTCTTTCTCAGACGGCATAATGAACAAGTCTGCAACCGAAAGTACCTCTTCGATGGCATCGAGTTTACCAACAAATCTAACGCATTCTTCAAGCCCCAACTCACGGCTGAGGTGTTCCATGGAAACCCTTTCAGGGCCGTCGCCCACCAAAAGGAGTTTACTCGGCACAATTTGCTTTAGCTTGGCAAACATCTTTATAATATCATCAATACGCTTTACCCTTCTAAAATTTGAGGTATGTACCAACAGTTTCTCGCCGTTGGGGCAAATAATCTTCTTGAAATGCTCTTTTGGATGCTTCTTAAATCTTTCTAAATCAACAAAATTGGGAATAACATCAATCTCATTCTTAATATCAAAAGTATCGAAGGTATCCTTACGTAAATCGGCCGAAACCGAAGTAACCCCATCAGATTCATTAATGCTAAATGTAATAACGGGTGTGTAGGTTGGGTCTTTGCCAATAATTGTGATGTCGGTTCCGTGAAGTGTTGTTACGACCGGAATGTTGATTCCGTGACATTTAAGAATCTGTTTAGCCAAAAATGCCGAAGTTGCGTGTGGAATTGCGTAGTGAACGTGCAATAAATCGAGTTTTTCGTATTTGACAACATCAACCATTTTTCCAGCCAATGCAGATTCATAAGGTGGATATTGAAACAATGGATAACTCGAAATATTTACCTCGTGGTAAAAAATATTTTCATTGAAGAAATCTAAGCGAATTGGTTGTGTATAAGTGATAAAATGAACTTCGTGTCCCTTTTTAGCGAGTGCTTTGCCGAGTTCGGTAGCTACAACTCCACTTCCTCCAAAGGTAGGATAACAAACAATTCCGATTTTCATGTATTGAATAAATCAAGTTTTATTGAGCGAATCAATTATGATATAGACGAAATTGATTCTAATGGAGAACAAAGTATCGCAAAAAAAAATCCCAATGCAGATTAAGTAATTGATAAAAAATGAATAACAAAGCATTAATTCACTGATAATCAATAAAATACATTAAACTATTTTCTACACGAAATCAAAACTTTAGAATAGTTTTAGTTTTTTTTACTAACTTTGAACAATATGAATAAGCCAACCCTAAGCCAATCAATAGCTGGATTTCTAAAATTAATTAGATACAAAAACTTGCTCATTATTGTTCTTACACAATACATGACTCGTATTTTTTTGATTGGCCCACCCGAAAATTACCAATCTTATATCTTCGATTTCAAACTGGCGGCTTTGAGTTTTTCGACGGTCTGCATTGCGGCGGCGGGTTACATAATCAATGATTACTTCGACATAAAGATTGATTTAATAAATAAACCCGAAGAAGTAATCATCGGTCGATTGGTAAAACGTCGCTGGGCAATCATATTACACCAAATCCTTAATGCCACAGGTATTTTGATTGGTTTATGGCTTAGTCTCAAAATCTTTTTGTTAGATTTTTTTGCGGTCTCTTTTCTTTGGTTTTACTCCGAAAGATACAAACGACAGGCATTTATTGGTAATGTGCTGGTAGCATTTCTAACGGCACTTTCGCTGATTGTTGTCGGTATATATTTTAAAAAACACCAAACCGAAGTTTATATTTATGCCCTTTTTGCATTTTCGATTTCGCTAATTCGTGAAATAATCAAAGACATGGAAGACATCAGAGGTGATGCAAGACACGGTTGCCGAACGCTCCCAATCATCTGGGGATTTAGACGTACCAAAATTTTGCTTTATATTTTTATTAGTAGTTTTGTAATAATCCTTTTCTCGATGGCTTACTCGCTCCAAAATACAAAACTGACGATAGTATTTTTGGTATTGATGCTACCAATTTCTTGGCTTACTGCTAAAATTTATAGAGCAGACAAAAAAAGAGATTTTGGTAAATTAAGTGCTATTTGCAAAGCTATAATGCTTATTGGAGTAGCAAGTATGGTTTTTATTTAATTAAACATTTATAAATCTTGAAAATTGCCATTTTTGCCTCAGGTTCAGGCTCAAACGCTCAAAGAATTACTGAGTATTTCTCAATCTGTAAGTATCGAATTATTCTTGACAAATAATCCTCAAGCGGGGGTTATCGAACGAGGAAGAAAACTGCATGTTCCAACGCTCATTTTTGATAAATTTACATTCTCTAAAACCGAAAAAATCTTAGAGATTCTTCAAAAACAAGAAATAGATTTAATCATTTTGGCTGGATTTCTATGGTTGATTCCAGAATACTTAGTGAAGGCCTATCCAAACAAAATCATCAATATTCACCCTGCTTTATTGCCAAAATACGGCGGTAAGGGTATG
>JALOLV010000500.1 GCA_025455785.1 Spirosomataceae bacterium
CGTCGGTTTTTTGATGGGGTGCTTTCGCAGATGGACAATGAGTATTTGGCTGATTATCAGCAGTATAATCGTATTTTGGAGCAGCGAAATAGTCTTTTGAAATTGTTTAATGAACGGAATTTTTTGGACGAAGACTTGCTGGATACGTATTCGGAACCACTCGTAAAATTAGCCCAAAGGATTTATCGAAAGCGAAAGAACTTCATTGATAAATTTCAGCCAATCTTTAAAAAACACTACGAAATATTGAGCGAAGGCCGAGAGGGTGTCGAGATTTATTACGAATCGGAGGTTGGGAGTGTCGATTTTGTGAGTGAATTCCGCCAAAACAGAAATGTTGATGTCAAAGCCCAACGTACCACCAAAGGTACCCACAAAGACGATTATATTTTTGAGATAAATCGGTATGCTGTTAAAAAGTTTGGTTCGCAAGGGCAGCAGAAGTCTTTTGTGATGGCTCTGCGTCTGGCTCAATTCGATATGATGGAGGAGCTTAGAGAAGTAAAACCGATATTATTGCTCGATGATATTTTTGATAAATTAGACGATAGGAGAATCCAGAAATTAATTGAAAGTGTTGATAATCAGCATTTTGGGCAAGTTTTTATAACCGATGCTCGTCCCGAAAGAACCCAACGGATTTTGGAGAATGTAAAGGCCGATGTCAGGTATTTCAAGATTCAGAAATAAAAAATCGCAGGTTAATCTGCGATTCTTACTATGATTGTATTGCTATAAATCATTTCACAACCAAGAAATCATCGAAAAACTTCAATAGTTTCTTCTGATAATCTCTGATGATTACGCCATCGGTTAATTCTACATAAGGTCTATTTTTCTTTTGCTTTTCTTGCACGCGAGTTGTCGCATAAAAAAGTGTTTTGTTATCTTCGTAAGGGTGTTGAACCATTTTTATATCACAATCTACGCGGGTTTCGATTGGTTTTCCGAATAATCCCTTGCTTTTGCGGTCTTTGAATCTCTTAGAAACCAAGAAACCTTCGTCGGTATTGCGTTCAATTAGCAAACCCGTACCTTCATCTAAAACTTTGCGTAAAACCTTTACACGTACTTGGTCGTATGGTAAGTTATAAACCCTGACAACATTGGTATCTTTAACGATTCGCTGACGACCCTGCAGAACTTCGTCACGGAAGGTGGTAAATGCTGCCACCGAGTCTTGAAGAGCTTTGCGAAGTGTCTCTATTTCGTCTTTATTTTTTGCGATTTGGTCTTCGTACGCTTTCTGCGACGAACTCGAAGAGTCTCTTACTGCTTTCAGAGAGTTCTGGTAGTAATTGAGCATACCTTCTTGCGAAACAATCTGGTTGCTTTGGCGACTAACAATCTGATTTAAGGTAGATACATCTGCAGTGAGTTTGCGGTTACGTTGAATACAAGCGTCTAAGCGGTTTCCTGATTTTGCAATTCCTGATTTTTGAGCGAAACTTTGTGTAAAAATCAAAACACCCAATGCAATTAAAGGGACTAATTTTAAGCGATACTTTGCCGATGACAATTTCATTTTAGCTATTCTTAGTGGTTAAACTCGAGATAGTGACCTTTTTTCCATTACAAATTTAATCGTATAATCTACAAATCTAAGGGTTATGACGCAAATAATTAACTAATTTTGAGCGTTTTTTTAAAAACCGTTTTTAATTCTCCAAAAATATATTGCCAAAAAGACAAACTGATATGTGGCTAAACTCAAAAAAAACAATTATTACAACCCTATTTTTTGGGGTTTTATGTACACAATTTATTACTTCTTGCTCTACTAACTCCGATTCTGTAGATGTTTCAAATATCAAAGTAAATGTAAATATTCTTAGAATCGACGAAGAATTGATGAATCTGAAAGATAAAGCAGAAATTCAATCATTCGTCAATAAAAATGCTCATTTTTTTGCTGAATTTTACCAAACTAACCCTACCGATTCGGCACTGATAAACCAGCTCGATGTCATTACGCATCATCCAGATTCGAGGGCGTTGTATGAGCAAGCCAAAGAAACTTTCGGAGATTTATCCGAGCTAAAAAATCAGTTTGAGTTTGCATTCAAACACATCAAATATTATTATCCGGATTTTAAAGAACCGAAGATTATCACAACCTTTTCGGGTCTCGAAAAAGATATTTATGTTTCAGACTCAATGATTGTTGTTTCACTCGAATCATTCATTGGCATCGTGCCGACAATCATTAAATTTATGTCGCAAAAGTATAATAAAGTCAATCCAGATGATAAAACACTCCTTGCAGACATGGTTTTCTTTGGTAAATCTTTTGAATTTACCCGTGAGATGTTGCCCAATATAGCAGATTCGCTCATTGTTGACTATCCAGATTCGACACTCCAAAAAACTTGGGTAGCACAAGATTTGGTTTGGGCTCATTTTATTGATAAAAAATTATTATACGAATCAGACCTCCGAATCAAAGCAAAATACATTGACGAACGCCCCAAAACTACCGAGGTTGGACCCGAATGCCCGGGTAGAATTGCTCAGTGGGTGGGTTGGCGAATAGTGAGCCGTTATCGAACCGAAAACTCAGACATTTCGTTACAAGATTTAATGAAGAATCCCGATGCACAGGATATTTTTCAGAAATCTAAGTATAAAGGACAAATAGAAGATTAATATTGAGTTTAGAGTTTCAAGTTTAAAAATAGGATTCTTGAAATTTAAAACTCTGAAACTAATTTATGGCAAAGCGAAGAAGAAGTTTTAACAGCGACGACGAAGACGATAAAAAGAAAATTAGTTTTGATGGGCTAAAGAAAACCCTGCGATTGTTTAAGTTTATGATGCCCTACAAAGGCTGGCTTTTTGTCGGGATGCTTTTTATGGCACTATCGTTTGTTACATCGTTTAGTTTTCCGATGTTTATGGGCAAAATCGTAGATGCGATTGTGGGCGATAACAAGCAACTCGCCAACGAAGCGGCTCAAACCATTCAACAAAACAGCGGTGGTGGGCTTTCGGGA
>JALOLV010000122.1 GCA_025455785.1 Spirosomataceae bacterium
TCATTAAGAATCTGATTCCGCTCGGCAACATTCTTCAACCGGCTAATCTGTTCAAAGTCAGCCTTCAACACAAAATCTACTTCGAGCCTTTCCAAAAAAGCTTTCCTTTCCGAATCAGAAAGTTTTTGATTCAAAAAATCACCAATAATATTTACATTCGACTCGTTCATTTTAGCATTTCGGTTACTTTTTTCAAACAATCGCTTTTTGCATTACGCACAACCTGCTCATTTTTTAGCTTGCCTTCTTGCATCATTATCTCGGCAATTTCTTTATTATCCATTCCATTGACAAGCCAAAGCGTAAAAATCTGTTTACAATTTTTACCCGCTTTCTCGAAGATTTCTAAATAACGCTCCCATTTTTGTTGGTTCGATAATATTTGGGTTATATCGGGTTCGGTCTGTTGTGATTCTTCAATAAAATTAAACTGTCTTTCCTGTCGATTTTGCTCTTGGTCAAGATACTTGTGCCAAAGGTTTCGGCAAATCGCCGTCAGATACCCAGAAAGTGGTACTGACGAATTCACCTGATATTTTCCATCCAAAATATTATTCAATAGAGCCGTCATAGCTTCCCAGATAATATCTTCTGGTTCTCGAACAAATCCTTGTTGATGACCTTTATTCTGGAGAAACTTAATTAAAAAAGTGCGATTTTGCTCATACAATGCCGTAAGCGAGGCGTTTCGGCTACGACTATCGCCCAATATTCCTTCAACGATTTGTTTATCAGACCATCTTTTCTTACCAAAAAACGTAATCAACAGCATATACTCGTGGAGTGTAAAGGTGTAACCTTATAAAAGGTATTTTTACGGTATTTTGAGGCGTAATTCTACGTAAATTTTTCTAAAATTAGAAATTTAGTATACTGAATTAATTTTTTTCAGAAATTTTGTAATTCTCCCAAATCTTGGGCGACTAATACAGTAGAATCTAAACATAAAGAATGCAAAACCTCGAAAAAGAGTTCATCAGCGTCATCGAAGCCAATCAGGGCATTATCCACAAGGTTTGTGGAATGTACTGCCATTCGACCGATGATAAAAAAGACCTTTTTCAAGAAATCGTGATTCAGCTTTGGCGGTCGTATCCAAAGTTTAGAGGCGATGCAAAAGTTAGTTCGTGGCTCTATCAAATTGCATTGAATACCGCCATCACGCAGCTTCGTAGGCTCTATCGAAAACCACAGCACGAGGGCCTCTCGGAGAGTATAATAAACATCACCGAATCATCAAATGATGATGAGCAAGAAGCCAAATCAACTTTTTTGTATCACGCCATTAGTAAATTATCCGAAATCGAAAAAGCAATCATCATGCTTTATCTTGAAGAACATTCTAACGATGAAATCGCCCAGATTATGGGTATTACCCAAAATAACGTCAGGGTAAAGCTACACCGAATCCAAGAAAAAATCAGAGGACTTCTAAATACAAACCACCATGAACGAGCTTGAAAAAATGAAAGAACTCTGGAGAGATATTTATCAAAACCAGAATCAAAATTCACAATTAGACAAAAAACAGATTATGGAAAATTTATCAAAAAAATCGAATGGGATTTTTGCAAAATTGCAGAAGAGTGTTTGGCTTGAGTATATAATCTCGGCTGTGTGTTTACCAATAATTCTTATCTGGGCTCCTATCTACAACCGCCCCGAAATAAAGTTTGCATCAGTTGTTTTTTGTCTTACGGGAGTCGTACTGCTTGTAATCCTCTGGAAAGATTTACGAAAAATCCAGCTTTATTCGGCCAACATTCAAAATCTCAAAGAAAGTATTAATCAATCCGTTATTCACATGGAATATTTCGTGAAACTCTACTTTAAAGTTTACATGTTTTTGTGGCCGATGGTTGGTATCGTTTATTATTATATGTATAACTATTTTGCCAAAAAAGACGAACTAAATTTAATGGTTCTGATTGGTTTTGTGGTTGTCTGTACGACTATCGGATATTTCATACAAAAATGGTACACCGATAAAATGTATGGTAGATACCTAAAAGAACTTAAAAAGTTGAAAATGGAACTCGAAAAAGATGAATATTGAATAGCTCAATATCTGTAATCTGGAAGTACTTAACCCACAGAAAATCAGCCTTCTGTGGGTTAATTTTTGTATAAAATCGGGCAAAACAGTAGGCATTTAGCCTAATTATGCTAAAATTTTAAAAAATTCACCAAAAAAGGGGGATTCATTCAAAAACTCTTTTGTTTAAATTTGTGTTTTCCAAGAAAAAATATTAATTTTTCGTTATATTTAAAGTGATTTAGCTATGAAAAAGGCGGGTAGAATTGGATTGATAGCTATTTTGCTGTTGACAACAACAATAGCTCATTCGCAAAAATTATTCAAGAAAAAAGTAGATAACAGATACGGGTATCATTTTGTAGGCAAAAATCAAAAATTTGCCAAGATTCCTTTTGAGTTTCATGCCAATCTCATCGTCATAAAAGCCATAATCAACACCTCGGATACACTTAGGTTTATTCTTGATACGGGTGTTAGCTCTACTATCATTACCGACCCAAAAGTTGCCACACAATTACAGCTTACACCCGTCAGAAGAGTCAGGATAAGTGGAGCAGGCGAAGAAGAAGAACTCATGGCCGATGTCTCGGTGGGGCACTCGATTCGGATGGGGGATGTTGTCGCCAAGCATCAAAATCTGGTTATCATCGAAAAAGACATTCTCAAACTTTCGGAGTTTCTCGGTATTCCGATTCACGGTATTTTTGGGCATGATTTGTTCAATAGTTTTGTCATTAAAATTGATTTTGAGAACAAAGAATTGATGCTTACACTGCCCGATAAGTTTAAGTACAAAAAATCAATGGGTGAGCGATACCCAATGATTGTAACACAATCTAAGCCATATACCGATGCGGTTGCACTTGTGAGCAATAATAAGTCTATTCCGATGCGATTGGTGATTGATACGGGGGCTGGGCACGCCCTCTTGCTTCGCACCGATGACAACAAAGAAATTAACTTACCCAATCAGGTTATCAGGGCTAATTTGGGTCGTGGGCTCAACGGCGAAATCAATGGGCATATCGGGAGAGTTAACAAAATTAAACTCGGAAGCCTCGAAATGCAGGACATCATTGCGTCATTTCCGGATAGCATTTCGTTTAGCATGAAGTTTCCGCCAAGTGTCGAAAACCGCCAAGGAAGCATCGGTTGCGAATTGCTCCGTCGTTTTCATGTTACACTCAATTATCACGATGGTTACATCTGCCTTAAACCCATACGCACACGCATGAGAGAGTCTTTCGAGCATGACATGAGCGGAATGGAGGTACGTGCCAAAGGCGAAAAATTCAACCAATACGTTGTAGACAAGATTATTGAGGGTTCTCCGGCCGATTTAGCTGGGTTGCAAAGTGGCGATGAAATCCTGTTTATCAATAATCTAAACACGACCGAATTGACCATCAGCGAAATCTACAAAATGTTGTCTAAAAAAGAGGGTAAATTGATTGATTTGCTGGTTCGACGCAAAGGGCAGTTAGAATTTACCAGTTTTAAACTTCGCCGAATGATATAGAGTTATGATGAACTCTCAGCCATTTCGAGGCTGAGAGTTTCTTTATTTAATCCAGACTATTCTTCGCTTAATAATCTCGCCAAAACGCTGTTTGTTGTAGTGTAGCCTTCTCGCCTACTTTCGATTTTTGACGGCTCCACAACATTGTAATATTCAAAAGTTTTACCTGTTTTTTTGTAGGTTTCGAGATTGGTATTTATCCAATTTACTTTGATTGTATTGGCCAAATCATCAAAACCATAATTTCTTAAGCCCTGTATTACAACCCAATGAAACGCCGCAAAACCATTTGCCCCGTCATACTTCAACCCTGTCGAGTTGAGTGTTGTCATCAGGCCACCATTTTGTAAAAACTTCACCTCGATAACTTTGGCTACTTTTTCGGCTTGCTGAGGCGTTGCCATCTTAAAGAACAACGGATAAACTCCCGCCAACGAATAAACCTCTTTTTGCTTACCCGCCACAAAGTCATAATCGAAATAAAAACCCGCTGATTCGTTCCATAAGTATTTATCTATCAACTCTTTGCGTTTATTGGCGAGTTCGAGAAAGCTCTTGGCATAGGCAGGTGAGTTGGTAGCGGCGTAGCCTTCTGATAAAATCATTTCGTATTGATAAAGCAATGCGTTGAGGTCTATCGGGGCGATTTCTGTTGTATGAATTGTCTCGATTGATTTTCCATCACGTAGCCAACGACTCGAAAAATCCCAGCCAGATTCGGCCCCTGCTCGCAAATCTTGATAGACACTTTCGGGCTTTCTACCCGATTTTTTTGCGGTTGCTACATCTTCACGGTAAACTTCGGCACGGGGTGTTTGGGTTTCATCAAAATACCGATTGAGGGTTGCATCTTTTGCCAAGAAAACCAGTTTTTGGTGGGCTTTGGCTCCCCTTTTACGAGCCTCCTCGGTCAGTTTTCGTTTGTCTTCGTCTTCGATTGCCATCCAGTAATAATACTCTTTCTGAATCTGCGGAATCGCCTGAATCAACACGTTTTTATCCTTCTTCAAATCGGTCAATAGCTTAACCATCATTGCAAAAAACGGTGGTTGCGAACGGCTCAAATAATAACTACGATTTCCGCTCGGAATATGCCCGAAATCTTGAATCAATTGGGCAAAATTGATGACCATATTCTCAATCACGCTATCTTTTGTGATTGTCTCTAAGCCCAGCATCGCAAAATAGCTATCCGAATAATACATTTCACGCTCGCCAAGTCCAGCAAAAGGGTGCGATTTACGGAGCCTAATGAGTGTTCCGCCACCTTCGGGCTTACGAATCAGCGTTGCCCATAAATCATTGACGTATTGTAGCGGTAGCGTATTTGGGTTAGGTTTGTATGAATTCTCAAAACCCTGCGGAAGCGTAAAATTATCACTAACAAACTGTTTTAAATTGAAATTCGGTTCGGTTTTCTGCTCATTGTATGCCTTTAAAATAATCGAAGCATCGGCATTGGGCGTACAATCGGCGAAAGTTCGGGAATCTGGAAATACATTTTTTTGTTGAACCTCTCTAAAAAGTTCTCCAAACTCAACATCGGGCGATTTCAAATCCTTCTGTGTAAGTGGACTACTACAAGCAAAAACAATGATTATTAAACCTAACGATAAAAAAATTCTTCTCATTTCTGAAAATTTAAAATACAAACGGATTTTTAGCTGATTCTGACAGATTTAACCAAAGCCGATTCAATCAGCGTCATGGCCTAAATTTTGGCGATTCACCTAATTCACAAACCATTATTCAGTCGCAATAGTTTTGGTTTTTGCGTGCCAAAATTAGCAATAATTATCTAAGAAGTCGTTTTATATCTACCAAGCAGCGTAATTCGTAGAAATTCAGAATCCGAACATTAAGGCATGAAATTTGCACGAATTCATCGACGTATTATTTGTGAGTGAACACTATGCTTTTTATTCTGAGAGTTTTCCTTTTATTGATACCTACATTCACCTTTTCACAAAATCTTGCACTCCATTGGCAAAAAACAATGGGTGGTAAGAATAATGAATTTGCCTATTCGGTAGTTGAGCTATCGGATGGTAGCTTGGTGATGGTCGGCTCGACCAATAGTGGCATAGATGGCGATGTAGTAGAAACCAAAGGCATGAATGATATGTGGGTCGTAAAAACCAAATCAAACGGGCAGATTGAGTGGTCGAAATGCTTTGGTGGCACCAAAGATGATATTGCAACCGATGTAATCGAAACAACCGACAAAGCAATACTTGTTGTAGGTACAACAAACTCAGTAGATGGCGATGCTCAAGGTAGCGGTTCTCGTGGGGGCTTATTACTCCTAAAAATCAGAACTAACGGAACTCTCGAATGGAAACGGGTCTTTGCGGGCGGCTACAATGCCAGCGAGACGGGCTACCTGAGAGGCGATGGCTCCTCTAAACCTTCTCTAAAAAATACTGCCGATGGCGGGTATATCTTAGGAGCAACCCGCGATGGTGGCATAAGCACTGGCTACCGTGAATACGATTTCTGGCTGGCAAAACTCAATGCTTTGGGTATAATCTCATGGCAACAACACTACGGGAGTTCACGAAACGATATAATGAATGAGGTAGTGCTTACATCCGACGGTGGATATATCATGCTCGGTAGTACAGAAGGGCAATCCAACGAGATTTTAGGAGCAGGAAGAGGCTTTTTTGATACATACATCGTAAAAGTGAGTGCAAATGGCACTCAACAATGGCAACGTGCCTTTGGCGGTAGTAGCTTCGATGCGGCGTATTCGGCCAGCGAAACATCCGACAGGGGGTTTGTCGTGGTTGGCGAAACCACTTCACGGGATTTTGATTTTCAGGGCAACTTAGGGCAAAAAGATGGGTTTATTATTCGCTTGAATGCCGCTGGTCAATTACTCTGGAGAATCATGGTTGGGGGAATTGAAAACGACGGAATCAATCACCTCGAAAAAGTAAATAACCAATTTATTGGTTTTGGGTTCAGTGGCTCGACATTCTCGGGAGCAAAACCTAATAGTTCGTTACCCGATTTTTGGATGATTAACTTTACCGAAAGCGGAACGATTAACTACAATAAACTTTGGGGTGGCGGCGATGAAGATTTGGCTCGTTGTGGAATCCCGACCAAAGATGGTAGTTTTGTAGTGGTTGGGCAGTCGCAATCTGTCGATGGTGATATAACAAATATCAGAGGAAATTTAGATTTTTGGGCGATAAAAGTAGGCACTCCACTGCCTGCATACGTGGCAACTTTCAATGCCAATATCAATACGCAGCAAAATATCCAACTCACGTGGGAATCTACCTACGAAACGAGCGTCCGAAACTACCACATCAGCCGTAGTTCAAACGGCACAAACTACACAAGGCTAACCTCTGTCGCTACAAATGGCAATCTAACGCAACGCCGAAGGTATAATTATGTCGATACTAAACCAATCGTTGGCAAAAACTACTACCAGCTTAGCTACACCGATGCCAATAACCGAGAGACCATCGTCTCGACCTCGGTTGTTAGTTTTATTCCGACCAGTGTCGAATCGCAAGACCCAAATCTACAAGTGGTTGTATATCCAAACCCATCAGATGGCTCCGAAATATTCGTCAATTCCACAATACCAAATTCTGCCATAAACCTCTACGATACTCAAGGCCGCAGTGTTGCGATTGATGTAGCGTTCATCGAACCCCGAAAGGCCTCGATTAAGCCAACCCAAAAGCTACCATCGGGCATTTATTTTATCACATTACCACACACTACTCATCGAATATTGGTTAGATAAAACTATTATCCCAAAAACTAATCCATCAATTTTGCCCGTCTAACGTATTATTTTATCCATTAATGTAGATTTTTCGTTATCGCAAACCCTTTTCTATTTACATTTACTGCGTTATCCCGATATAAAATTTCATAAACTTAATGACCCAACGCAGATTATACTGGATTTGTCAATTTGTTGGCTGGACAATCTACGAGTTGTCAGAGCTATTGGGCTATTATTTATTAGAAATACCGATTACTGTTTTATTATTACTCAATTTTTTTGTGAATATCGCATTGGGCATAACACTCACACATATTTTTAGAATATTTTTCAGAAAACAACAATGGGTAAAACTCCCGCTGAGTCGGCTGATTGTCAGAACTTTAGTCGTCGTTTTGGCAATGACAATCGTATCAGTTGCGGTAAATATTCCACTCGATAGTTTTGTGATTTCGATTTGGGATTTAGACCTAACCCTGAGCAATGTTTCGTATTTGCTCAATCTCAGCAAACCAATTCTGATTTGGGTACTGATTTACGTTTTTTATTCTTATATCGAAGACCGTAAAAATGACGAAATAGAACGAATCAAGCTAAAATCATCGATAAAAGATACCGAAGCGAAGGTTTTGCGAGCACAGATGAATCCTCATTTTATGTTCAATGCTCTCAATAGCATCCGAGCGTTGATTCTCGAAGACCCACTCAAAGCACAACAAGGGATTACCCAACTTTCTAATATTTTACGGAGTTCGCTCGTAGCCGACCGCCGAACGGCGGTTTCGCTCAAAGAAGAACTCAAAACGATTGAAGACTATTTGGCATTGGAGAAGGTTCGGTACGAAGAACGCCTACAAACTAAATGGGAGATTGCACCCGAGACGCTCGGCATACAAGTACCACCAATGATGTTGCAGACGTTGGTCGAGAACGCCATCAAACACGGTGTGCAGAAGGCCATCGGTTGGGGGTTTGTCGAGATAAGCACAAGCCTCGAAGGTACAAAGTTGTTTATCCGAATCAGAAATACGGGGCAACTCGTTACCACCGAAAACCACTCCGAAGCCGGAGGATTTGGACTGAAAAACACTGTTCAAAGACTTCATTTATTGTATGGAGAAGACGCCTCTTTTAAGATTTTTCAAGAAGATGATTTGACGGTCTGTGCCGAGATTACGATTCCGACCGATAAAGTTTAT
>JALOLV010000123.1 GCA_025455785.1 Spirosomataceae bacterium
CTGTCAGCGTTTTCAACGACTGACAGGGTTTTGAGAATTCAACCAAACTATTCAACCATAAATGAAAAAATTCTCACGTCGTGATATGCTGAAATCAGCATTACCGACATCAGTAGCTGTCATGGCTATTCCAACAATTATTCCTGCTCGGGCGTTTGGAGCAAATGACCGAATCCGAATGGCAGTCTTGGGTGTAAATGGTCGAGGGAAAGACCATATTCAAGGATTGATGAAGCAAGAAAATGTTCAGATTGTTACCCTCTGCGACCCCGACAGTGTAGTTTCTGGTAGAGAAGCCCAAGAATTTGAGAAGAAATACAACCTAAAAGTAAGTACCGAGCAAGACCAACGAAAAGTTTACGACGATAAAAATATTGACGCCGTCAGTATTGCCACGCCAAACCACTGGCACGCACTGGCTACCATTTGGGCTTGTCAGGCGGGCAAAGATGTGTATGTTGAAAAACCCGGTTCACACAATATTTTTGAAGGCCGCAAAATGATAGAAGCTGCCGCAAAATATAACCGAATTGTGCAGCACGGGGTACAATTACGGAGTTCGGTTGCGATTCAAGAAGCCATCAAACATTTACGTGAAGGATTAATAGGTAAGGTTTATATGGCTCGTGGATTGGTGTTTAAATGGCGACCAGATATTGGTAATCAGGGTAAATCGGCAGTTCCCGAAGGATTAAATTGGGATATTTGGCAAGGCCCTGCCCAAGCCGAAGAATTCAGCAAAAACTACCAAGCCGAAGAATTCAGCAAAAACTACGTACATTACAACTGGCATTGGTTTTGGAAATACGGCAACGGAGACGTTGGTAACCAAGGCGTTCACGAAACCGACCTCTGTATGTGGGGTCTGGATGTTGGATTACCCGAAGAAATCACTTCGCAAGGGGCAAAAATGCTTTGGAATGACTGCAAAGAAACTCCCGAAACGCTAACTTCAATTTATAAATATCCGAAAGAAGAATGATTCAGATGGAGGTGCGTCCGTGGATGACAAATAAAGAGGATGGAATTGAAGTCGGCAATATATTCTATGGCGACAAAGGCTATATGGTAATCAATGGCTATAATGATTATAAAACCTATCTCGGAAAAAACAGAGAACCCGGCCCAGCACGCAAAGAAGGTGGCGACCATTACAAAAACTTTATTGATGCAGTTCGCAAAAGAGATAAATCAATCTTGAATGGGCCAGTCGAAACCGCTCATTTATCGGCTGGAATCGCTCATTTGGGTAATATTTCTTATCGTCTGAATCGAACTCTGAAATTCGATACAAAAACAGAAACGTTTATTGGTGATAAAGAAGCAAATGCTATGCTTACTCGCAAATACCGTCCGCCGTTTGTTGTGCCAGATAAAGTATAATCTAATTTAACTCGAACGCTGACAGGGTTTAAAACCCCTGTCAGCGTTTTAAATTTTAAAGTCGTTCTACAAATTTATTCAGTATCTTTGGGACAAAATTAAATATCATGGCAAGAGTCGAATTAGGTAAAGTAAATAAATTACAAGTAGTTAAAGGCGTTGATTTTGGAATATATCTTGACGGAGATGAAGATGGAGAAATCCTGATGCCCACACGGTATGTTCCAGAAGGAATTCAACCTCAAGACTGGATTGATGCGTTTATTTACCTTGATTCAGAAGACCGTCTTATTGCTACAACCGAACGCCCTTATGCCCAAGTTGGAGATTTTGCATTCTTAAAAGTCGGTGGTGTAAATTCTTTTGGGGCATTTCTTGAATGGGGTTTACCAAAAGACATTCTCGTGCCGTTTAGAGAACAAAAACTCCGAATGGTCGAGGGCAACCGCTACGTTGTGTATATCTACGAAGATTCGGCCACGGGTAGAATTGTAGCATCTTCAAAGTTTGAAAAATTTTTAGATAAAACTCCACCTGCCTACGAAATCGGCGAGAAAGTCGATTTAATGATTTACCAACGTACCGAATTGGGCTATAAAGCGGTCATTAACAAACAACATTCTGGGGTATTGTACTATAACGAGATTTTTCAGCCGATTACGGTTGGTCAAAAAATTGAAGGGTACATAAACCGGATTCGTGAAGACCAAAAAATTGATTTGATACTTGACAAACCCGGTTATGAAAAAATTGGCGATTTAGCTACGCAAATTCTTGCTAAACTCAAAGAGTCTGGTGGATTTTTGGAAGTGACTGATAAGAGCGATTCAGAAGAAATCTATGAAATCTTTAGAATAAGCAAAAAATCATATAAAAAAGCTGTAGGTGATTTATATAAAAGGCGTTTGGTGGCTTTAGAAAGCAACGGGATTAGGCTTCTTCAGTGAAATAATAGTTTTGATTCTTTTCAGTTCCTTCTTTTGTCGCCTCGATGCCAAGATATTTTCACCAGTTTCTAAACAAATTGTGTTACCCTCTATTTGCGTAACGTAATTTGCATTGATTGCACTTCCACGGTGAATCCTGATAAAGTTTCCAAAAGGGGTTAAGGCATCAAAGACCTTTTTTATTGTGGTGGCAACATATACTTTTTCGCCACTGCATAAAAATATATTGGTGTAGTTAATATCGGCCTGAAGGTGTATGACGTCTTCTGCTTTTACATACCGAAAACCACCAATGTGTACTCCGTTAAGGTTATTTTTGGGGCATCTTTTCATGACAGGATTTTAATTTATATGGGTAAACGTAGTTTTAGTAAAGGTTGAAGTTGTGCAGTTTAGCTTTATGTTGGATTATTGGGGTCATGACCAGTAATCAACCAATTTTTACTGTCAATGTATGTCTTTTTTGAATTTAGTAGAGTTATCATCGCCAAAAAATCAACACCGTTGAGTTGCCCGAATATATGTTTTTGTCCGAATTCGTCAGCCACACTAACAAAACCTTCGTGCTTGTTTGTATCCCAACCATAATTGTATGATTCAATTTTTTTCATCACAAATCTTAATTATCATTGCAAAAATGGGGGATTAATTAATACAATTCAATCATGTACGTGTAGTAAATTGATACTGTATTCATAGTATTTCTTTCAATTTTTCAGCATCACAATTACTTTTTATTAAATTTGATTTTACAAGAAATCACGCAAAATGAAGATTAGAGCTACCATAATTTTATTTACTATTTTTTTTCAGGTTAAAGGCAACAATATTGATAGTTTAAATAAGGTTTTATCGAACTTAGCTACCAAGAAGAATAGCTATTCAGTTGATACCCAAAAGGTAAATATCCTTTGTGCAATCGCCAAAGAAAATATTAACTTAAAAAACAACAAACATTTTGTTTATCTGAAACAAGCACTTGATATTTCGGAGAAAAGCAAGTATTTAAAAGGTAAACTCAATGTAAATCTACTACTTGCCAAATATTATGAATCGCAAAATCTTAAAACGATTGAGTATCTATTGAAGGCTTTGGCAATTGCTGAAAATCTGGGTTCGGATGAGGATGTCCGAACGATTACTTCAATGATGGGTGGGAATTATATGATGATTGGCGACTATGACAATTCGATAAAATATTTTGAAGTTTGTAAAAATTTATGTCAAAAACTGGGCAAAAAAGAGGATTATTTACTTGCCAAAAATAATATCGGAACCATCTACTTTCTCAAAGCACAGTACGATAAGGCTCTTTTGCTCTATAATGAATGCGAAAATGAAAATAATATTTTAAAAAGCGATAACATAAGGGTAGCAATTTTGATTAACAAAGCTCATTTATTTATCAAAACCAAAGACTTTGACTCAGCACTACTAAATTTAAGAAAAGCATTAAAAATAAAATCTCAATTTAATGACCAAACTTCGTATGCAGCAAATCAAATTTCAGAAATTTATTCATTAAAAGGCGACTATCCTAAAGCCCTTGAATACAGTATTTTAGCGTATCAGAAAAGAAATAGCAGCTTGCTTACTTTAACTTACACCACAAAATCTCTTGCCGAAGCATACAAAAAACTTAGTTTTCCGGACTCAGCCTATAAGTATTTAGAGTTGCACTTAGCCGCAAAACAACGTGAGGATTCGATAAAAAATGCTAATCTTCAAAGATTGGGGAATCTTGATTATACAAATGAAAAACAACTTCAAGAAATTGATAAACTAACCGAAACGGTTGAAATCCAAGAACGCAAATATGTTATTGCTGCTGGTCTGGCAACGGTTTTATTTGTGATTCTCGGAATCATTGGTTATTTGATTTACTCAATTAAAAAGAAGAATCTTGAAATTGATTCTCAAAAGAAAGCAATTGAAGAGCTAAAAATCAAGGAGGCATTAGTCGAAGGGCAGACAATCGAACGTAAAAGAGTTGCGGCAGAATTGCATGATAACATTGGTTCTACAATTTCTGGGCTAAAATATCAGCTCCAAGCATTAAATTTAAAGAATGAAAACAGTTCTGTTAAAGAGATATTCACCCGATTGGTTGATATGATTGATAGTGCCTACAATAACATCCGAAAACTCTCACATAATCTTATGCCAGAAGAATTAGAACAAAATGGACTCATTGGAGCATTACAAAAACTAATTGATAACTTAAATGTATCAGACGATGTATTTTTTAAGTTAAAGGTTCACGGTCAGATTCCACCAATTAGTAGAGAAGTTACATTAGAGCTTTACGGTTGCTGCTTAGAAACCATCAATAACATTACGAGACACGCCAATGCTACCAAAGTTTTTATTGATGTGAGTTTTTTGGATGGTCAATTAATTATCGAAGTCAAAGACAACGGGAAAGGGTTTTCGGTTACAAAACAAAGGCTTGGCAATGGTCTTAAAAACTTAGAAAGCCGTATTCAAAAAATCAAAGGAAAGATATCAATTTCAAGTGAGATTGAAGTAGGAACTAAAATATCTTTTGAGGCTGAGCCAATAGTTCAAATTTAATTCTTGTCCAATTAGGTTTCGACTCATCAAAGTATTGGCAACCCGTAGGTATTCAATCGGACTAAATGAGTCATCGTGGAGTTCGGTTGAGACACCCCTAAACTTAATTTCTTTCAAAAAATTTCGTAATACATCGTCGTCCAACTCGAAATTATCATCAGAATCAACATAAGCATTGTCATTGAGCAATGTCGGAGCAGTTTTTAACAAATCTTCGGTAATTATATTAGTAAAATGAGCTAAAATCCAGTCGGATGAATAGATTTTAAGCAATTTATTAAAGAAGATTAAGATTCTTAATTTATCCTCAGATTTTACCTTCTTATACAAGAGATTTGTGAAATTATAGGTCTTTTGAGCTTCCATCCAATGACAACTCGATTTCCCATTTTTAGAAATTACAATCGCTTGCTTACAAATTATATAGGCAATCATAAGCGGTATTTTGGTAAAATACTTATCGAAATTAAACACTTTACCTACCGAAAATTCAAATTCTTTAGTAAGGATTTCAAAATCATACGGAAAATTTGTATTCGGATTTCTAAAAAATTCATTAACACAAAATCCCTTATTTGTAAGTTCTTTTTTTACAAAACTGAAACAATCAAAATGACACTTCTCTCTGAAATAATCTACGTAAATTTTAGAAATCAGTCTGGCTCGATTCATTCCAAAGCTATCACCAATCTTCATTGGGTCTTCGGCAAACCCAACCCCTTTTAAACCCACTTGTTTTGTAAAAAAAGGGATTCCGTCTTGTAAAATATCCGAATATTTGCGAATCAGCTTGTTTAATACAAGAAATACGATATAATAGTGTTCTTTTTGAAAATAAATCACTGTCGAATCAAAGCGGGTGCTCGATTGAGTAGTCAATTTTAAATTATATGGAATAAACCTTCGGTTAAGTTCAGAATCCAGCTTTTCAATAAAATTTAGAATTCTATCAAAATCATAACGAAAATTAATGTAAACTCTCACGAGAGAAGTAAGCCCAATAAAGTGGTTGCCTCTGACAAAAAACCAATTTCCGCCATCCGAAGTCAAAATTTCAGCTTTTTTGATACGAATATTTACATATTTACCATTTTTGGGTAAATCTTCGGTTTCGGCATCAAATACAAAACCGCCCGGCTCGACCAATCGGTACTCGCCGGCTTTAAATACCAAAAACTGACCATAAATCTTTGAATAATTCTGATTGGTATCAACAAGAGACCAATTTTTATCCCATACAACACTTTTACCACCAAGTTTCTTTATTAGTTTTTTTAGCTTTTCTTCTTGTAAAAATTCATCCGCTTCGGTCTCATCAACATCAGTTGATATATTCGAGTAGATTAAATAAACTTGTTTTTTGACCTCAGTTTCAATCATAAAAAGTTCTTTAGAATCTGAATACCGAACCGCTTCGATAATTCTTTCTTTGAAACTCTCATCAAGTTTTCCAATTACAAAATCTATTTGTTGGGATGTATTCATTTGTTTCATCAAAAAATTTCATATTTTTTTTCATTATCATCGAATATATAACCCAGATATTCATCGGTATTGAGCAATAACAGCTTTGCTCTTTGGATGCTTTTGAAGAATATATCATCACCAATGCCTTCTGAATTAAATCTTCTCCAATTATCAATTGACTTTACAGCCCAAAATTTGAGTACTCTCCCTAAAAAGTTGATAAAATCTGATTCATTATAGTTCATCAATTTATCATAGGAGTCTATAAAATAGTAAAAGAAACTATAAGCCTTTTTGGGATTTTCTTTAAAAGCTGGCAATTTAATTATCGAATCAATCAAGCAGGCTACATCCCAAGCGTTATCGCCTTTGGTGGTCAATTCAAAATCAATAAAGATTAGAAGAGAATCTTTCAAAAAAATATTTTCTCTTTTTAAATCACCATGAATCAAATAATCTTCAACCCAAGATTTTTCAAAATCAAATAAAGCACCTCGAAAGGTATTATCATGTACTAAATCGTAAAGTATCTCTCTATAAAGATGGTTGGATGGGTTGCTAAACGACGGAAAAACCACCTCATCAAGAATATCAAATCTGGTGTAAGCTTTTTTTAATAAGTTGATTAATAATTGATAGGGCGATGATTGCGGCAGAGTATTGTCTTCAATAAACTTCAATACCTCGGAATATGAAATATTCAAATTCTGATGGAATTGTGCCAATGATGTTGCCAACTTTACTGAGAATTTCACAAGATTATCGGTCGAATCGGCAATTTCTGAATAATCTATATCATGCAGAAATGGTAAAATAAGTACATGGTTTGCAGCATCGTAATAATTATCGACCACAATTCCCGAAAACAAGCTATAAAAACGAAATTCGTTATTGATGTACCAAGTGGCATTACCAGTTAGGTATTTTGGTTGTTTGAAAACAAACGAAGAATCGCCAATTGTGTATTTGAGAAGGGTATTTCTTGGATTTGAAGTTTGCAAATCTTCAATTTCTGAAACTTCTTCATCCAAGAATAATTGATTTAATGCAGCGAAATTATCTTGCCAATTACGCTCTAATACGTAATGGGGAAGATTGTAAGTAGAAATTAACATTTTTAAGGAGTTTCAACAGCAACCAAAGTAAACAAGTCAATGACATCTTGACTTACCAATAAAAATTTTAAGCATAAGCAGAATGCCCCGCAGGAGTAAATGTAAAAGCGAGGTCGGCATCTGCATTGATGGCGTCTTTTACCGACATTCTTACAAAACCTGCACTATCTCTTTTTAAGTAACAATAAGACGACTCGTAAGCCTCAATGCTCAAGTCACTGTACGAGCCATCAGGTTTGGGAATCGGCTCAACAAAATTTTTAATAATCTGAGCATCAAACACGATTGCTTTTTTACCTGAGGTTCCATCAACTGGTATAAAAATTACGTAAGGATTAGAAAGCGATAAATTGTCGCTAAGTTTGGGGGCTGGCCTTAATTCTCCGGTAAGCGTCTTGGTTAATCCATTTGCTCCTGCAGAGGTGAATCCTTCTGGTTTAGACATTTTTGCCATTATTTCATAGTTTAAGGTTCATAATTCTATATCATCTTCATCAATAAGTCCATTTTTAATTGCCCATTTCAATAATCCGACCGCCGAACTAACACCCGTCTTCTTATAAATATTTTGCCGATGAGTTGTAACAGTACTTAAAGCAATATTTAACTTCTCTGCAATTTCGGGATTTGACAATTCACTGATAATCAATTTAATAATCTCAAACTCTCTAACACTTATAGTCTTGCTATCTTCAACTTCTGATTTTCCGCTCGCATTATCGGGGTTCGGAACTGCACTTAGCACCGTAATAACATCATTGCTAAAAAATTTATCACCTTCAATAACCCTCAATATAGCTTTTTCGAGTACTTCTTTAGAATTTTTTTTCATCAAATAACCATCCACTCCCGCTTGAATCGCATTCTTTATACTTTCTGCATCTTCTTTCATGGTTATCATCAAGACCTTAATTTTGGGGTATAATGCCCTCAATTTGATTGTGGTCTCGATACCGTTTAGCAGGGGCATCTGAAAATCAGCCAGTACAATATCCACCTCGTTATCTTTGACAAAATCTAAAACTTGCCATCCATTATTTACAATCCCACTGACTTCAATCCAATTAATTTGGCTTAATAAAAGACTAAGACTTTCGGCAACCATTTGGTGGTCGTCGGCAAGTAATAGTTTTACTATCTTCTTTGAATTCTTCACACAAATTATTTATTTTCTAAATTAAACACTCTATTTGTTTATAATCAAAACTTTTTATTTTTCGGTCATTTTCACTTAAAAACAAAAAAGTAGTACCCATTTTGAGTACTACTTCTGAATATTTCTAAAAGATTTTACGGCTCATGTTGTTGAATCGCCGAAATTCTCCAAACTCCATCTTCTAAATCCAATAAGTATTTTATAGAATGCTTATATGGCTTTGTGATTTTTAAAATTACGGTTGCCTTATTTCGATTTGTTGTTACGAGGGCGGCAGGGAGCCCAACCATGAGTTCTTTTCCAGTTGGTGGGTCTTGCGAGAGTGTGTATCTATCTGCTTCTAAGGCATCCGCATATTTTTGTTTTTCTATTTGTTTGTTTTTTTCAATTACCTCGTTTCGGAGAGAAGCCAAATATACCTTTGAAAAAATCTTAGTTTTTTCAATTTTTGCTAAATGTTTCTCAAAACAACGATAATCTATCTTTGTAATCACATATCCTTCGCCCTCGTAGCACTGACTTTCGTCAGGAATCTTACCTACATCCAACCATGTAAGTAAAGCTTTCACTCCGTCTCTTGGCGTAGCTTGTGCCATAGAAATAATGGGAGAAATAAAAATAATGAATAGTAAAATTCTTACTTTTCTCATACGCTAATTGTTAAAATCGTTATAATAATTCTTCAAACGTAAATGTAATATTTTCGATATTGAAAATTCAAATTTCGATAC
>JALOLV010000124.1 GCA_025455785.1 Spirosomataceae bacterium
GCGTTGGCGTTCTTGTTTGTTGGTAATTTTCTTTGAGATATTTACCGAATTCCCAAACGGAACCAACACCACAAAACGCCCAGCAATCGAAATATCGCAAGATAGTCGAGGGCCTTTTGTCGAGATTGGTTCTTTGACAACTTGTACCAAAATCAAAGAATTTTTTGGAACAACATCATTGATTTTACCAAATTTATCAATCTCGTTTTCGAGCTGAAAGCCCTTCAAACGAAAATTGACTGGTCGTTTTGCGACAACATCTTTTGTAAATTTGCTAAGAGAATTATACGAGATAAGTTCGTTATAATGTAGAAACCCGTCTTTTTCATAGCCAACAAAGCCGCTTATCTTGGACGAGGGCTATCCTATCACCTTTCTGTGTGGTACTAATGAATAATTCGTTGCTCAAAGCTGAGGAAGAATTAACTAATGGGTTAATAAAATTTGGACAATTATAAGTTTACAGCTATGGGTAAACAGTTATCAGTGAACAATATGCAAAGTTTTTTGCAAAAAACAAAATTTTGTTCACTGATAACTCAAAAAAGAAAGATTACTTTTTCTTATGACGGTTTTTTCTAAGACGCTTCTTTCTTTTGTGCGTTGACATCTTGTGTCTTTTTCTTTTCTTTCCGCAAGGCATAACTTTAAAAATTAAATGACTTTCTGCTATGTACAAAAAGTGTATGTTTTGATATTTTATACAATCTTAAAAATCTAAACGTATTTCAGATTTTTCGAACCGCAAATATAGAGAATTACTTCAAGCTTTCCAAAGTTTTATTGACTTCTTCTACAAGAGTTGGTTCTTTTACTTTGTTTTTGAGGTCTTGGAAAACTTTACGGGCATCTTCTTTTCGGTCGAGTTCGATAAGCGAATACCCCAGTCCAAACTCTGCGTTGATATTATTTGGGTCAATCCTTAAAACAGACCTAAACCTCTCCATTGCTTTGTCGTATTGGTTCGATTGCATCGACAGTACGCCTAAATTCATCAAAGCTGGTACATAATTTGGGTCTTCTTCTAAAACCTCCCTTAATGTCATGATAGCCTGCATAGGAGTTTCGGAACCAACGTAGGTCATTGCCACATTGGTCTTAGCAGATAAATCACGTGGGTTGGTATCTAAAACTTTTTGATAGCAAAAACGGGTTTTCTCGGCCAAAGAACTCATATTTTCTTGGCGAAGTGCCAAATTAAATGCTTGAAAGTACGTATCTCCTGCTTTTTTCCAATTAGTCGGTGTAGGTTCGGCAATTGCAATTTGCTCTATGTACTTAGCAGCACTATCAATTCTACCGCCTTGAGCAAAAACTTCGGCGATTTCGGTTAATAATTTACCCTTCTGAGCCTTATCTTTTGCATTGGCCAATTGCTCCTTAAAATCATCGACTTTCTTTTGTAATTCGGCCGATAATTGCATTGTATGGCTATCTTCGTCGTGGTTATCTTCTGACTTTGCAGTCGAATTCTGGGCAGCGACTGGCTTATCACGATTCGCCTTTGCCTCGTCTTTGACCACTACTTTTGGACGAGAAAATAAAAATCCCGTCAATGCTACTGCTAATACAAGTAAGATTATAAAATGCCGTTTCATCACAAACCGTTAAACTGAAAGAGAGAGAAAGACTTCTAAAAGATTTTGCCCCAGTGCAGGATTGTGTAGAATTTATTTGAAATATAACTAAATGTACTTCTTTAAACTATCTACACAACCCTTCTGGTATGACAAATGTAGCTTCTATCTTTTAGGAGATATTACTTTACGTTAGATTTTACTTGCTCAGTAAATTCTTTTGCAGGTTTGAAGCCTGGTACGTAGTGTTCTGGGACATCCACAGTAGTTTTTGCTGAAATGTTGCGAGCTTTTTTCGCCGCTCTTTTCTTGTTCACAAAGCTGCCAAAGCCTCTTACAAAGACACCTTCGCCTTTTGAAAGCTCTGCTTTCACTGTTTCGAAAAATGACTCGAGTGTAACCGATACACTTGCTTTGTCCACGCCGGTCTTGTCGGCAATCGCTGAAATAACTTCTGCTTTAGTCACGATTAAAGGATTTAATTGGTTAATATATTAAACTATTACTGAGTTTTTGAGGTTTTTAATTTTTGAGTTTGCAAAGATAGGGTATTGAGAAATTTAGACCAAAGTTATTGAAAGATTTTTTTTCATAATTGCTTAATTATTAATGAGTTAGCAAAATTAGGTCTAAATTTTACTGCTGATAATAAATTTTATTTACTTATGCAAACAGCTTTTAAAAACATTCATTTCGTAGTCTTCCAATGATACCCCAAAATCTATTTGAACAAAAAATTATTGGCTGGTACCAATCAAACAAAAGAGATTTGCCTTGGCGAAATACCAAAGACCCATATAAAATTTGGCTGTCAGAAATCATCCTACAACAAACCCGTGTAGCACAGGGTCTCCCTTACTACGAAAAATTTGTAGAAAACTATCCAGACATCCTCTCGTTGGCAAATGCTCCCGAACAAGAAGTATTACGACTTTGGCAAGGTTTAGGGTATTATTCGAGAGCAAGAAATATGCACGCAACAGCAAAATTAATTACTGAACAGCACAGAGGTTTTTTTCCGAATACTTACACAGAATTGCTCAAACTCAAGGGAATTGGTCCATACACGGCGGCGGCCATCGCATCTTTTGCTTTTAAAGAAAAAGTGGCAGTGGTAGATGGCAATGTATATCGGGTTTTGGCAAGAATATTCGGGGTCGAAACTGATATTGCAAGCAATGAAGCCAAAAAAGTTTTCGGAGATTTGGCTAATTCACTGATTTCAGAAAATCACCCTGATACCTTCAACCAAGCCATCATGGAGTTTGGAGCTACTCACTGTATGCCAGCCAATCCGCAGTGTATGTTTTGTATTTTTCATTATGAATGCGAGGCGAATGCAACGGGGAAGCAAACGGCTTTACCAATCAAATCCAAGAAGGTAAAAGTCAAAGAGCGTTTCTTTAATTATTATGTTCTCGAATACAATGACGAAATACTGATGCGTCAGCGAGGCATTAATGATATTTGGAGCGGATTGAATGACTTTTATTTAGTTGAGGATTCGGAGAAATTATTGGATTTAGATGAGGTCGAAGATGATATTTTAAATGGCATTTTGAGCCATTCGAGTATGATAAATGAGTCCGAAGAATTTACTCATATTTTGACCCATCAACGCATCAAGGCTAAATTTTGGCACATCAAACTTAGCTCAAAACCAAAAAAAAATGAGGGTTACGAGTGGTATAATATCAATGAAATTGATAAACTCCCGAAACCGATTTTAATCGAAAAATATTTAAAAAAATATCACTTTTAGCTGTTACTAAATGTTTGGTTTTACGTATATTTGTATGGATAACTTCAACAAAAATGTACAAAAAATATGGCATATAGTGATTTTTCGTTGGCTGATATTGAACGTGAATTCGGTATAAAAAATCGCAGAAAAAGGCTTTTTGAATCTACACATCCAATTGAATCAAGTATCAAGCTAAAAGAAACTCTCTTAGAGGCAGAGGAGTTGCCTGTTAGAAGCGAAAAAGCAAAATCTGAATGGATTGTGGTTCCTGTATTACGAGAACTCCGAAATCGAAACGACAAGTATTTTACAATTTATTCGGGTGATGTTTTAAATGCAGATGAAACCAAAGGTTTAAAAGGAGAATGTGATTTTATTTTGGCAAAAGACATTGGTTCTTTTGATATAAACTTTCCTATTATTCAGGTAGTTGAAGCAAAAAAAAATGATGTAGAAATTGGGGTTCCACAATGTGCTGCTCAACTCGTAGGAGCCAAAATTTATAACCAAAAAAAAGGGGTAGAACTTAGCCAAATTTATGGATGTGTTACCACCGGAAACGAATGGCTTTTTATGAGCTTAACGGATACCATTTGGATTGATACAAAATTATATTATCTAAGCGATATTGAGAATATCTTGGGTATCTTCCAATACATCATTGATTATTATAAAAAAGAAATTAATTAAAATTCTACATAAAACTTAAAAATAAGCTACAAAAATGGCAAGTTTAAACAAAGTAATGCTCATCGGGAATCTTGGCAATGACCCCGAAATTAGAACCCTTCCGAGTGGTGGTAAAGTTGCGAGTTTCAGCATCGCAACCTCAGAAGCATACACCAACAAAAACGGTGAACGAGTAGAAAATACTGAGTGGCATCGGATTGAGCTTTGGGACAGCTTGGCAGGTATTGCCGAACAGTATCTCAAGAAAGGTGACGCTGTTTATGTAGAGGGCAGAATCCGCACAGAAAAATGGACAGACCAAAGCGGACAAGAAAGATATACTACGAAGATTCGTGCAAACGGAATGCAGTTGCTCGGTAGTCGTGGCGGTGGTGGTAATTCGAGCGGTAGCGACTCAGCACCTGCTTATTCTGCTCCATCAGCCCCCAAAGCCTCAGCACCAGCTTCGGCACCTGCACCAGAGTTTGCAACGGGAGGCGGCGACGACGATTTACCCTTTTAAAATATATTTTCGTGGCACGCTTTGCGTGTCACGATTTCATTATTGATAACTAATCTCTTCTTCTTCCAAAATCTTTTTGATGTTAATGTTTACTCCTTCCATTACTTCAATATCATAATCCCAATCTACAATTTGCCAAGCACCCTGATTGGTTGCCAAAAACGTCTTTTTAGATTTTGTAGTTAGCCAAATTACTTTTTCAACGCCAAAGTTGAGCAATTTTTGAGATTTATCTAACAAATAATCCATTTCTCCAGCCGGAAATTCTGCTAAATCAATATCTACTTTTATATCTACTTCGATAATAATCTTGGGTGCAATATCAAAATATTTACCTTTTAAGAGTGGGATTTTAGACTTCTCAAAAATTGACAAATCCATTCCTAAATTATCTCCTTTCGATAGATGAATCCCAGCTTCATTTGTGGCCAATAAATACTTTTTACGATTAAGCTGTAAGCCAACATAATAGTTTAAAAGTGAAACTATCACTCCTTGTAAATCTGAGCAAGACATGACTTCTTCTGGTGTTTTTTTGCCAACCAAAACCTCTTTGTAGCCTTTATAATAGAGTGGTTTACCATCCATGATTTCATAAACCAACCTTTCTAAAGGCACTTTTGAGCGTTTTTTGCGAGTTTTATCTACTACAACGTGCATAAGTCATTTTGTTAGATAAATCAAAAATAACCATATTTCACTGATTTACAAGATATTTTTCAACTTGAGCAGGTGATTAATCGTATAATTTGCATCTGTTGCCTCAAATGTTTCAGGGTTAAAATAAACTGAATCCATACCCGCTGATTTAGCTCCTAAAATATCTGCTTCGTAATTATCTCCAATCATTAAACTATTGCTCAACGAAGCATTTGTAAGCCCAACAGCATACTCAAAAATCTTCGGGTCAGGTTTGCGTGCATTGGCTCTTTCGTTGGTAATTACTTCGCCAAAATAATGCGTAATCTTCGAGCTATTCATTTTATTAAACTGAATATCAAGCCAGCCATTACTGATAATATGCAATTCGTATTTAGGAGCCAAATAATCCAGAATTTCGATGGCTCCCTCTATCAAATGTGGTTTGTGAGGTAATAGTTTTAGAAAGTCTTCATTGAGTTTTAAACCAAAATCTTCATCAGCCTCTACACCAAGAGCATTGAGCGTATCAGCAAATCGTCTTCGGCGTAGCTCATCGTGGGTAATCAGGTTTTTGTCGAGGAGATTCCAGTGAAATTGGTTTATTTCGGAAAACTTAGACTGAAAATCACTCAAATCATTGATTCCAAGCGATTTAAGTTTGTGGTTTTCGTATAATTCGGCAAGCGATTCGGCAGAGTTTCGCTCAAAATCCCAAAGGGTATGGTCGAGGTCGAAGAAAAGGTGGGTATATTTCATACTGAGAATTTCAAAACCAAACGCTCAACAGGCATATCATTCACTAAGTGGCTTTCGATGATTTCTTCGACATCGGTAGGTTGTACGTTTCCATAAAAAACGCCTTCAGGATAGACCACCAAAGCGGGACCGAAGGCACAAACATCCAAACAGCCAGCCTTCTGGGCTCTGATTTCGACATTCAATCCACGGTTTTTCAGACCTTCTTTGAAAGCATCAACCAAGACCATTCCTCTCTCACTTCCACAGCACTTTTTGGGTGCTTCTTTATCATTTGTACAAATAAATACGTGCTTTTTGTATTTCATTTTTTATTTATTATTTACGAATCAAGTAACAAAAATACTCAAACAAAGGATAGGATTCTCTTTGGATATATCTTTTTTCAGTATTAAATTTGCTTAATACTATTATTCACGTTTAAAAAGGTTCAACTCAGTGAAAAAAGTAATTATCTCCGCATCAATCCTATGTTTAGGATTCTTCTCCATTTCATGTCAAAAAAGTACAGAATCTACAAAACAAGCAATAGTTTATCATAGTAAAAAGATTGACGAAATGGTTGAGTTCTTTCAAAAAGGAAACATCAATTTCTCAGAACGAAAGTTTATCAATAACTATAATTCGTTTGAAGAAGCCGAAAATGCTTTTTTAATTTTTTGCGAGCAAAACAAAGATTCACAGTACATTAACAACTACAAAGGACTTGCATCGGCTCTTTTAATCGGGCGATTTGATTTAAAAAATTTTGAAGACGAAAAAGACAAAAAACTGTTTCTGAAATATTTTGCTTTGGCAATTGAAAACGGCACTAATTTACAGCGACAAAAGCAGATTTTGGCAGATATAAAGCCAAAAATCACTCAAAATGAATATAAAAAGTTGTTTGTTTCGTTATTGATAAAACAAGAAATTGCGATAAATAGATTCAAAGATAGCATCACAAAACTCGAAGAAAAGCTTAATCAAGAGCAAAATCCTGCTGAAAAAGAAAAACTAAAAAGACAGATTAAAGCACAAAAAGAGACGTTAGAATTTATGCAACAGGTTTAAAACGAAAATGGGACGCTTTTCAATCAAAAGTGTCTCATTCTTTATAAATTATTCATTCCAAATCTCCCAAGATTTTTCAGCTTGTAAGTGTAGCATTCTCAATCCATTCATAGCTTTTGCTCCTTTTTCTAAGCCTTTTTTCATAAACAGAGTTTCAGCAGGGTTATAAATCAAATCGTAGAGATAGTGATTTTCGGTAAGGAATTGATAGGGGATTTCGGGACATTCTTCTACCTTTGGGAATGTACCCAGCGGAGTAGTATTGATAATTAATTGATGCGTTTTAATAATTTCTTCGGTCAATTCTTCAAAAAGAATGGTCTCATCGGTGATTCGGCGGCGAGCCACAACTTTAAACTCAATTCCTAAATCTTCTAAAGCTACTTTTATGGCCCGTGCAGCACCACCATCGCCCAAAACAAGAGCCTTTGCACTCAAACCCCTGACAGGGTTTAGAACATCCGACGGCAAGTCCCTGTCAGGGGTTACGAACCATTCTTCAAGAGAATTTTTAAAACCGTAATAGTCTGAATTATAACCTTTTAAGCGATTATCAGGCAAGACTTTTACGACATTGACCGCACCAATTTTCTTAGCCGAATCTTCGATTTCATCCAAAAAACCTATCACATTCTGCTTGTGCGGAATCGTAACGTTCAGCCCTCTTAAATCGGGGTTGTTTTGGATTAATTCAGAAAAATCTTCAATGTTTTGCATCTCGAATTTTTCGTACCCATGCGTGTCTGCGATACCGAGATTTTGAAATTTCTCAGTAAAATAACCCTTTGAAAATGAATGAGTTAGTGGATAACCGATAAGACCAAATAGATTCATCTTAAATCAACCCCCGACAAGTTTTAAAACCCTGTCGGGGGTAAAATTATTTCTTTAAAAATTTGACTTGTACCAGCTTGATTATCATCGGTAATACCGAAACAAAGACGATTCCGAGAACAACTTTCTCAAAATTGGCTTTTACCCATTCATTTGAGCCTAAGAAATAACCCAAAAGTGTAATGGTTGTTACCCAAATGATTGCTCCAATGATACAAAATGTAATGTAAGTTCGGTATTTCATACTACCCGCACCTGCCACAAAAGGGGCAATTGTACGAACAATCGGTATGAAACGAGCTAAAATAACCGTCCGTCCACCATATTTGTCATAATATTCTTCGGTTTGGGTAATATATTCTCTTTTCAAAAACAAGATTTTATCTCTCGATTTGATAAATTCGGAGAATTTGCTCCCAACAAAATAATTGACATTATCGCCTAAAAGTGCGGCAAAAATCAACAAAGGTATCACAAACGAAACATCCAATTTACCAGTTGTTGATGCCAACAAACCAACGGCAAAGAGAAGTGAATCGCCCGGCAAAAGTGGCATTACGATTAGCCCTGTTTCGACAAAAATGATAAGAAAAAGTAATCCGTATGTGAGTGTTTCGTAATTATTTAGAAACGTACTGAGTGTATCTAACGGATTTTTTAATAAATCTAAAATGAATTGTATGATTTCCATTGAATTAAATAGTCATTTAGTGGTCATTTAATAGTCAGTCAGTAGTGATTCAACAATGAATGACTATCGAATGACGTTTAGCGAATGACAATTTATATTACTCTTCTTGCAAAATACGGCGGTCGCC
>JALOLV010000501.1 GCA_025455785.1 Spirosomataceae bacterium
ACTTTATAATGAGGCCATTAAAGTTTTAGGGAGGTTTTGATGAGTTGCCTGTCAAGAAACAGGCAACGGCATAGGTTGTCAATCTCCACTCCAAGCATTCTCTCCGCTGTACTCGACCTCGCCTTTGAAAGGCCCCGGCACAGGGTTATACCGAAATACCTCTTTCCCGATTTTTTCGGATGTAAAATACCCCATGAGTGTAAGGTTTTTTAGTCGTCTGAAGAATGTAATCGGGGCGGGCTTCTCTACCAATACAATTCCCCATAAATTGGGAGGGAATTTAGCGGCCTCTTTATCGAGTTTAATCAGTATTTCTTCTCGTTGCTTTTGCTCACATTCAACAAATACGTTTCCATAATCTTTCTTACATCTTTCGTCTAAAACCTCGATGCCTTTGACAAATTCTTTTTGGTCTTTTTCGGTCAATAGTTCTTTCAGCATTTTATCAATAAATTGCGGCACTCCCAGTTCTTTTGCACCCGCTCGGCAATCGTGTTGGCCTGATTCGTATCCAAAAATACTGGTTTCCAGTCTAAATTTGCTTGTTTTTGGCACGAAATCAGCAAATCGGAAACCGCTCCAGCCGATACCATAAAACCCATCGAGAGGGTCATACTTTTAATATATTCTCTTCTGTTCATGGTTTTACAAGTTCTTTTTGTTAAGTTCATTCACTGCAAAATCAACCGCACGGGCGGTCAGAGCCATATAAGTTATCGAAGGATTTACACAGTTGGCAGAGGTCATACAAGCACCATCGGTTACAAAAACATTCTTCACGGCATGAATTTGATTATTGCCATTCAATACCGATGTCTTGGGGTCTCGTCCCATCCGAGCAGTACCCATTTCATGCACACCATTACCCAGCCCCCCAATATTATCAAACATAAAAATATCCTTTACTCCCGCACTTTCGAGCATTTCAGCCGCATCAGTCTGCATCTTTTTCCGCATTTTCCATTCATTATCTTTATGTTCAGCATCAAAAACCAACTGCGGAATCCCCCATTTATCAGTTTTATCTTTACTCAAACTCACTTTGTTTTCGTGATAGGGCAATACTTCGCCAAATCCCATCAAGCCAATACTCCAGCCACCGGGTTTGAATAAATTTTCTTTGAAATCGGCACCAACGCCTTCAACCGAGTTGCCACGTCCCCAATCCGAACGCCCAATACCCGCCCCTTGGTAGTCATACCCACGTAAGAAATCCGAATTTTTGGTAGATTCATCAATATTTACATATTTCGGAATAAAAATACCGTTTGGACGTCGGCCATTGTAGTATTTATCTTCGAGACCATCGTAGGTTCCCAAAGCCCCAACATGATAGTGGTGGTCCATCAAATTATGACCTAATTCGCCGCTATCGTTACCCATACCATTAGGGAATCTTTCAGACTTTGAGTTCAATAAAATCTGGGTTGATGCCAACGTAGAAGCACACAAGAAAATAACTTTTGCAAAGAAATCTATCTCTTTGTTGGTTTCGCTATCAATTATCTTAACTCCTCTGGCTTTTTGAGTTTTTTCGTCAAAAATAATTGAATGAACGATTGAATTAGGGCGAATGAAAAAATTACCGGTTCGATTTGCGGCTGGTAAAGTTGCCGAATTGCTACTAAAATAAGCCCCGTATGGACACCCTCTTGAGCAACGGTTTCGGCTCTGGCATTGTCCACGACCCAATTCGAGGTGATGAGGTTGAGGCTCAGTCAAGTGAGCCACTCGACCGATTGTAACATGCCGCCCTTTGAACTTGGCTTGCACTTCTTTTCTGAAATGTTTTTCGAGGCTGTTCAACTCCATTGGAGGCAAGAACTCACCATCGGGTAGGTGAGAAAGTCCTAATTTTTCGCCACTGACCCCTACAAATTTCTCAACATACGAATACCAAGGAGCAATATCCTTATAGCGAATCGGCCAGTCAATGGCTATTCCTTCTCGGGCATTGGCTTCAAAATCGTAGTCGGACCAGCGATAGACCTGCCTACCCCACGTTATCGAACGCCCGCCCGTATGGTTTCCACGAATCCAATCAAAACGTTTTACTTCTTCGTAAGGATTATCCAAATCATTGGTAAAAAAATGCTTAGTTGATTCACCAACAAAGCCGCTTCGTACCTGAATATGGTGTTTCTCAATGTCTTCGGGCGTCAAAGCTCCCCGATGCGGCATATCCCAAATATCTTGCATCATGGTTGGGTAGTCTTCAATATGGTTTACCAGTCGTCCTTTTTCGAAAACCAAGGTCTTGAGACCTTTCTCGCAGAACTCCTTAGCCGCCCATCCGCCACTCATACCCGACCCTACAACGATGGCATCGTAGGTATTACTATCGTTTAATTTTGTATTTAAATTTGCCATAGGTTGAAAATATTAGTTGCTCTGTCAATTTATTAATTTTCTGTAAATCAAGCCCAAACTCTCCTCAAAAATCGTAACCAATTGCCGTGCATGATATTCTCAATGTCGGTTTGTGAATAGCCCCTGCTTTCGAGGATT
>JALOLV010000125.1 GCA_025455785.1 Spirosomataceae bacterium
TCGGGTAGTACTTGTGCAACCGCTCAAAGTACATTCTACAAAATAATTAGTAGATGTTGAGATACTCGGAGTTGTATAATTAGCACCAGTCGTTAGTGCCACTCCGCCAGTTGCTGAGCTAAACCACGAGATAGTACCACCAGCACAACCTGTTGCTGTAAGGGCAACCGTACCAGTTCCGCAACGAGCGGCACCTGCCGAAGTTGGAGCGGCAATTGTTGTTACTGTTACGCTGGCTGTGGCAGTTGCAGTACACCCGCCTACACCTGTAGCAGTTACAGTGTATATTCCGCCATTGGCAGAGGTTGTATTTGCAATACTTGGGTTTTGTGAGGTTGAATTAAAACCATTTGGACCTGCCCATTGATAAGAAATGGCTCCCGTTCCGATTGATGATAGGCTGATTGTAGCACCAGCACATTTGGAATCGCCCGTAGCGGTTACTTTTACGCCCGTGGCGGTATTCTTGATGGCTTGGTCAAAATATGACTTTGCTTCTAATGTTAAATGTCTGGTTGGTACAAAATAGCTCGACGTGGGTGCTGGCATTGCACCACCATTTTGTGAATTTGAGTATAATCCGTTCATGTGATAGCCCAAATAGGTTCTTGCACCGTGAGTGGATGGTACTCCTGCTAACACATCCGTAGGAGAGTAATAGAAATAAATACCATTATTGCCCCACGACATATTATTTGCTCCAAACCAGAGATAAGCATCAGCAACCCCAAAATAATTTCCTCCTGTGAGGGCATTGCTGAAAGTCGGATTTGTATTGTCGTAGTTATAGATTGTTATTTGATTGGTATTATTAGTATAAGCGTTATTCTGGAAATTATAGAAAGCTGCTCCATTGGTTAATCCCAAATCATCGGCTTCGGTATAATTCATCATCAGAATCCCTCCTGCATACCCTTTGAGGGCGTTAAGTAAGCCCGCTGCCAAGTTTGCTTCAGTTGTAGGAGACACAATGACCATCGTATAGTCATTTAGGTTGATACTTAAAGCTGACGTATTATTGACAACATCATACAATCCAAACCCCGAAGCATCGGGTTTTGTGAATGCGGGTGTAACTGCGTTGGCATTTTGGCTTATTAGATAATTAATGAACCCGTGGTCGAAGGCATCGCCATCGGCTGGCTTATCTGGTCCACATAGATATAGGATTTTTTCGCAGGATAAATTATCGCTCGAACAAGCCGCTGGAGCGTTGAATGTTGAGGTTACTGGAGTACATCCTGCAAGATTTACCCATGACGCTGTTATATTTTGATTGGTAATACCGTTGGCCGGAACAATAAATCTTACGACTTGCGGAGAGGTTGCTCCTCCTGCTACATCAACAATCTCGGTTTTACCATTGATTATAACCTGAATCCTATCACCTGCTGGGGCGTTTGTCCATGATACTGTTACATCTACCGTTGCGACATCTTGTAATGGCTGGTTGATACAAGCACTTACAACGCTTGATAGTGTAATCGAAGCTACCGATACGCTTGCTGTGGCAGTAGCAGTACACCCTTGAGCCGAAGTAACAGTAACAGTATATATACCTGCCATAGCTGCTGTCGCAGAAGTACGTGTTGGGTTTTGTAAGGTGCTACTAAACGAAGCTGGCCCCACCCACGAATAACTACCACCACCACTGGCGTTCAGAGAAATAGTCGAACCCACGCACTCTGTATCACCCGTAGCAGTAGCTGTTGGTATAGTATTTATAGTAGCCGTTACAGTAGTACGCGAAGCACTACTACAGCCACCTATGGTACAAGAAGCAAAGTAATTGGTCGTTGCTGATATGCTCGGAGTTGTATAGGTTAATCCAGTAGCTAATGCCGAACCACCCGTTAGGGCAGCAAACCAAGAGACAGTTCCACCAGCACAACCCGACACCGATAATGTTACGGTACCTGTGCCGCATCTTGAGCCGTTTGTGGCAGTCAATGTTGTAGATGGGCAAGTAAATGGCATCGTGACAGTGGCAGGTGTTAGGTCTTCATACCCTGCGTTGTCGCGTGCGGCATAAGTGAAGGTTACGGTCAATGCACCATCGTTAGGGTCAACAGTCAATAAAGTTGGATTGTAAGAATTAATTACCTGACCTACTACTACCGCAACATTGTTATAATATAGTATTCCATTGGTTGGTAATGTCTTAATAACAAAAGTCTGACCAGTACCCATCACACCATCTTCGGGGTCATTACCACTCAATGAAGGGGTTTGCACTCTGACAGTACCGCCTGGGTTGTTTTGTGAGGCAGCCGTTTTATTATCGCTGGTTGGTGGTCTTTGAATACCGAAATCTTTGCCTACTACATCAATAGTTGTAACATTGAAACTGGTATGTGTCAATGGAGAGGTATTTACCCATCCAGAAGGGATACCACTTACAGGTGCAGCCGAACCTACTGTTCCTGCTGTTGTGGTGATACGAATCTGTAACCCGTTTTGATTAACAGCGACACCGGTAAACAAAAAGGTACCATCGGTACTCACAGGGGTT
This sequence comes from Spirosomataceae bacterium, assembly GCA_025455785.1. GTDB lineage: Bacteria > Bacteroidota > Bacteroidia > Cytophagales > Spirosomataceae > JALOLV01. The sequence continues at coordinate 2,513 of JALOLV010000125.1, forward strand.
GTTTGAATGACAGTTCCACTCGAATTCGTCAAGACGGCATGGATACCACCACTGGCATTTGTCCCTGACTCACCAACTGTATAAATATTGTTAAATGTATTAGCTGCACTGCCATTGGCATCATTCCAGACCGTTCCAGAAATATTTATGGCAGATTGCAGGTTTAGATTATAACATTTAAAACTAAGTGAGTTTCTACGTTTTTCGTCAGAGTTATTGATGTCAATATCTCCCATTGTGGTAGAGCCACCATAATCTGCTCCATATTTGAATGTGATAGAACTAACATTTGAATAATAATATCCAATCATTACATCAAATGCTGTTTCGTCGATACTTGGATAATTGGTGATTGGTCCTTTGGCTTTATTTATCCCACCAGAATTCGCCCCTGTAATAGTAAGTGTAGATGTAGTTTGTCTTTCAAAATAATTATGACCGCTTGTTTCGATAAATTCCATGATTTCGTTGGCTTCGCCACTACCATCTACATCAATGGCAGTCATATTCAAGGCAGGTATTGAGCGTGTAGTTGTGGTACCAGCATTTACAAAATCAAGTTTAAATGTTACGCTTTTCTCGCCTGCGGGGTCAAAACTACCACCACCATTTACGTAATTATAATCAATCAATGGTTGAAAACCGTATTCGTATCCACCGTAGGTTGTGGCATTGGCATCAATATCAAAAATCGAAATATCAGCGTGAGTACGGCTCATGATAGTGATGATTCCGTCAACTCCGGGTAAGATATTGCTAAAACGATATTGGGCACCATCAGCCCCAGCTGTACCTGCAATCAGTGTCGGATTTGAAAAATTCATACTTGGCCCTACGCAAGATGTTGCGGGGTCCACACACGACAGAGTAGCATCCCATCCTGCGGCCGTATTAGTAGCGTTTGAGGTGAATCGAACCGTTAGGCAAGATTCTGAAGAAGTTATGGTACTCGGAATACTCGTACCTGTAAATGCTCCTATCAATGGTGAGTTTACACTTGGGCCATCATACACATACAAAAAGTCAGCGTTGTTTTCGAGGGCAAAAGAAGTGAATGTTAATCTTTGATTTTTGCCAATATCTGCACAAAAAGTTTGAGTAACATCTTGGTTGTTGTTATAATTTGCCGATGCTCCTCCTATATCTGTAAAATTACCTAAGCAACTGCTACCACCACCAGCACTACCACCTGAGATTATCACTTGAGTTGTTGCCGTTGCAGCACAACCATTGCTCGTAACAGTAACTGTATAGACTCCTGCCATTGATGGTGCAGCACTAAGTATAACTGGGTTTTGGGCTTGTGATGTGTAGCTATTTGGCCCCACCCAAGAATAACTATTACCACCCGAAGATGTCAAATAAATATCTGTCCCCTCTACTACTGGGCTGTTTGAGCCAGCCGTGGCTGTCGGAGTCGCAAAAGCATTAGCTGTTATAGCAGTACGAGTTGTACTGGTACAGCTTCCGAGTGTACACGCAACGAAATAAGTAATTGAAGTAGGTGCAGTGAGACTTGGCGTTGTGTATGTAGCTGTGTTTGATGCAATCGCCGAACCGCCTGTCGCGGCAGCGAACCAACTGATTTGCCCACCTGAGCAGCCTGATGCTGTTAGTGTAACAGTTCCGTTTCCACAACGACTGTTATCGGTTGTTGTCGGAGCTGCTGGTACTGGGTTTATTGTGGCTGTTGCGGCGTTGCGTGTGCTTGTACATGTACCATTGTTGCAATCTACAAAGTAAGTTGTAGTTGTGCTGAGACTTGGAGTAGTAAAACTTGCTCCGGTACCTAAACTTGCACCACCCGTAGAGGCAGCATACCAATTATAAGTGCCACTACAACCCGATGCCGTTAGTGTAACAGTACCCGCACCGCATCGGCTTGCACCAGTAGCTGTTGGAGCAGTTAATCCTGCTATTGATAGAGCGATTGTGCTTGTTGCAGTACAACCACCTGCATCTTGAATCGTAATGGTGTATGTTCCTGCGGCAAGCCCCGTAAATGTATTGCTTGATTGAAAAGCTCCGCTGTTGATTCTGTATTGATAAACTGGCGTTGTTACAGAGCTTGCTACGTTTGGCCTAATGTGCTTACCAGTGATAACTTCACTCGGGGCGGCCGTACCTTCGCCCGGTTTTGCCCAACCGATTGCGATGTGGTCGCCACCACCACCTTCTTTATAAAGTGCTTCAAAGTAATATATCTGCCCAGCAACAAGGTTTAAAGCTGCGGTTTTTTGGGTTGTAAACTTATTCCACTCACGTGAACCTGTCCAACCACCGACACTCGCAACAAGTGCCTTATTGGCAGGGTTAGAATTACTACTTAGCCATAATTCGCCGTTATCATCAGAGGCAATCCAGAGGTAGTAAGTACCCGTCGTCGGTGGAACTAAGTATCCCGAAATCCTTCCTCCGAAGGTTTCGTATGAATTAATATAGCCTTCCAAAATCCCGACAGTAGTAGATACCGAAGGAGTGTTTGGGTAGTTTGCATTTGAAGTTAGATTAGACACGGCCTCTCCGGCAATACCCAGCCATAAATCGTACGAAGCGTCACCCAAACCAGTGGTTCCACCACTACCTGTTACGGTGATACTACCCGTAGTTGTACAGGTAGGGTCGGTTTTGGCAAGACTTAATAAAGGATTATCGGTCGAATTTGTTACTGTAAAACTTGCAGAAGAAGTACAGCCGTTTGTTCCCTGAAAACCAATTGTATAAGTTCCAGCAGCTAAGTCTGTATAGCTTTCTTTGTATTGTGTCCACGCTCCGCCGTTGATATTGCTCGAAAGCCCATCTGGCAAATTCGTAATATTTATACTACCCGTAGAGCCGATACAACCAGTCGAGACAACCGTAGCCACTGGTGTTATTGGAGCCGAATTTACCGTAGCTACCGCCGATGCTCTTGTGCTTACGCAACTACTTGCGGTACAATCAACAAAGTATGTTGTGGTCGAACTAATACTTGGCGTTGTGAAACTTGCACCAGTACCAAGGCTCGAACCTCCACTCGATGTTGCATACCAGTTATATGTACCACTACATCCTGTTGCAGTCAAGGTTACTGTACCAGTACCACAACGACTCGCTCCGGTAGTTGTCGGTGTTGGTGCTGAGCATCCAGATACCGTAACATTCGTTGTAGCCGAGGCCGTACATCCGTTTGCTGCCGTAACAACAACCGTGTAGATACCTGCCATTGTGCTTGTTGCCCCAGTTCGAGTGGGGTTCTGCGTAGCCGAATTAAAGCCTCCCGGTCCACTCCAAGTGTAGCTTGAACCACCCGACGATGTCAAATTGATACTTCCGCCAGATGTAACGGGCGAATTTGAACCCGCAGTAGCCGTCGGCGAGGTATTGACAGTTATTGTAGTAGATGCAGTACTCGTACCGAGTGTTTCGATAAGAACAAAATCATCAATAAATAATACTGCTGGCACCTCGCTCCAACCATAAACCTGCACAAAAGCGGTTCCGGCTGGTGCTGTGGCTGAAATAGTATATTGCTGAAAACTCGATGTTGCATTGACCTCGACACTGGTTACACCGAGGTTGGTATAAGAAGAATTGTAGAACTGCATCCCTACAGTGCTTGATGGTGTTGCCGAGCTAACTCTTGCCCAGCCAGTAAGTGTATAAACACGATTAGGCACGGCACTGTAGCTCTGAGCCATCCCTCCAGAGGTTGATAAGGCATTAATTTTACCACCAAAAGAGCCAGTGTATCTTTCTCCTGATACGGATGTAACCGAAGCGTTTGCCCAGTTATCCCAAGAAGTGAGGTTTCCTGTTTCAAACCCAGAATTACTGAGTAAGTTATTTGATAAGTTCGTACAAGTAGCTGTGTATGTTGTAGTGGTCGTCGGCGATACCGTAATTACACTGCCAGTAGCCCCATTGCTCCATGTAACAGAACCACTACAGTTATTGGCAGTCAATACTGTACTTTGTCCTACACAGATTGTAGATACTGATGGCGTTGCTGCTAAACATGGAGTACATCCAATTAGGCTCAAGTTATCAAATTTGAGAGCGTTGTTTTGGGTCCAGCCAACAATCCTGATTTTGGTTGTATTGGCCGGTGTGTTTCCTTCAAAACTTACCGTTTGGAAACTCCCATCATAATTTTTTGTAACATTGAAATCTGCAGTTTTTGAAATATATGTACTGCCGTTGTAGAATTCTAAATACATTTTGACGAGATTATTCACCCCGTGTTTGGCTACATGCCCAGTAAACTTGTATGGAGCATTAGCCGAAAAATTTACATCCTGATAAACAGTAAATGTACCCGCTAAATCGGCTACGTTAAGTTCTAAAAACTTGCCAAATGGTCCTCCGCCACCTTGTGATAGTTGCCCCCCATTGGTCGATGTCCAATTGTTTAGATTAGATTCAAACTGGGGATTAAGTATGAGATTATTCCCCTCACAAGCCCCCGGACAGCTAAATCCAGCACCGATAGTAACCGCCGTCGTGGCTGTATTGGTACATCCATTAAGACGGTGAGTAACTGTATAGGTGCCAGCCATTGCAGCAGTAGCATTGGCAATAGTAGGATTTTGGGTGGTCGATGCAAAACTATTGGGACCAGTCCAGCTCCATGTAGAAGCATTGGTATCAGTGTAGCCAATTGTTACATCATCAATAGCAAAATCATTACTACTACCGCTGGTCTCGTTGTTTATAATCGCAAAGGTTACGTTACCTGTACTTGTGGCTGTCCAGTTTACACTGTTTTGTTGCCAATTGCTGCACCCTGCGGTAGAAGAAAGATTTAAGACGCTACCCACCGAAGAGCCATTGACCGACCATTGAAGTTTTGCGGCGGTGGTTCCTCCCCAAAAATCAAAAGCCCAAAATGATAAATTGTAGGTTCGGCCACTTACCACTGGCAATGTTACATACAAAACCCTTGTACTTGGGCTGCCTTGCCCATCGGCTACAAATAAGTTTCCTACTCCTCCTCTACCAGTACAGTTTGGTCCCCAGCTCCAGACATTCTGCACGTTGCTATTCACACCATATGCCCACGTTGGGTAATCGGTAGAAAACTCGGTCCACCACTGCGAAAAATTACCATTATTGAGCATTTCGATGAAATTGCTCGTGGCCGAAGTTGAAGTCGAAGCCGAAAGATTTATGGTACTGCCCGTATTCACGGGGCTATTGCTACTTGCCGAAACATTCGGATATGAAGGACAGTTTATTGTACCATTGAACGGAAACCAATTGAACTGTAAATCGGTAGGATTAGTACCATCTTGCGATACCGTACTGACCATGACCTGACCGTCAATATGCCCACTGCTGCCTCTCAGGTTGGCATTAGGAGCCATGATACTACCCTTGAATCCGATATTTTGAACCGTTAGAGTGGTTGCTTGATAAAAATTCCAAAGTATTCTTCTTGTAAACTGACGAGTATCTCTACTACTACTGGCATTCGGAATCTGAACATAACTACTACCATTCCAAAAAAACGTATTGAACGTCATGTTGGTTGTCGTACTGAAATTGGGCGATGTACCGCCATAGTTTATCAACACTGTTGAGCCATTCGGAACATTGATTTGGAGATTACTGATTGTTCCGTAATTGAACCCCGAACCAAAATTGAATACATTGAGGGTTGTGCTTGTACCCGTGAGTGTCAGTGTGCCAGAGCTATAACTTGCAGTCCCATTGGCAGTGAGGTTAGACCAATTAGTAGAGCGTGTTGTCAGTTCGCTTTGAATAGTAGTGAAGTTTATCGAAGACGACGCTTGGGTACGTGTTGCACCGGGCGTATTGAAGAATATACCATTTCCCACATTTGACCAGCTACCCGAATGCAAGATGCTTCCATTCTCCATATTCATCCACCAGCCAGTGCTGAGAGTACCATCTACAATAAGTCGGACGCCCCTCCGAAGGTCTGTGAGCGTGCTTTGTTTTGCAAGAAAGTAGCAGCAACTATAACCAATACTTTAACCCAACCCATATTTTTGGATGGATGGAGTCTAAGTAAATTATATATAGTTTTATATAGAAGTCTAATCACTGCAACCGTGTTTTGTATGTGCAAGGGTATTTGGGTATTCTGTATCTTTATTATTTTTTAGCAAAGTGTATGCCAAAAATTATTTAACGGTATCAAAAAGGCAATAACTCTCTCGTAATCAATAAGATATTTATTGAAAGGTAGCATTGTGATGTGAAATGGGTGATTTCGGGTGCAGCAAAAGAAAATTAGGAAAATCAGAGAAAATTGTCCGTAGATTTTTTTCCTGAAAATTCAACTAAACACGTTCTCTCATACATCTGCTCACAAAAACTATACCGTATTGCGTATGTTTCCGTAAAAAATAATCGCAAGAGTTTGTGATGGCTTAATGTGAGTTATGAATAATTTGAATAACCTTTGCCCATCGGGGCTGAATATCGGTAGTTGAGCTAAGTTGTTTTTATTTGGAAATAACTTATGAAGCATTTGATAATCAAATAGTTATAGAATTTGACTAACCACAGACTCTGTAGTAATTCTACCCGCAGGAGTACTTAGCTTGGGTAGATTATTTTAGAAATTTATATCTTAAACCAAAAACCGATGCCCCCGAGCGAGCGTAGCGAGCATTTGAGAACGTGAAGTCGAATCGGTCATGGATAAACGAAAACCCAAAACAGAAACCAGCTCCACTGCCGATTTCGGTGAGGTGTAGCTCTTTGCGGCGTAGGTGGTTATACCCCAAAAGGATATTGAAGTTTTTGTGAATCAACAATTGTGTACCAATCGTAATGTGTCTGAATAGTTTGTCGGTAAATGGTATTTTTTTAGGAATCTTATTGCCGTTTTGGTCAAATTCAAAATTGATGTTTGGATTAAAATAAACAATATCAAATTCGTATAAATGATGAGCCGTAATTGAGAATCTCACGGGCATAAATTGTGGCTTAAAGCTGATTCCTGCTTGTAAATCGAACGGAAGAGTGGTTTTTTGCGATGAATAATTAGAAATCGTAAAACCAATATTTTTGGCTACTAACCCAAAAGTTAAATCCTTTTTTGGGTGCTGGAATGTCCCGCCCAAGTCAAAAGCAATAGCGGTCGAATTGTAAGATTCTAAGAATGAACCAATCAGTTTTGTTGTGATACCAAATGAAATATTTTGGATTTTGCGAGCGTGAGTAACTCCGACAAAAAAATCATTGGCCGAGAATCCATCGGTCAGGTTTCCGACTACATCGGTACCCGTAAAATTGCCGTAATTGAGATTTTGTAATTGTATAGCCCAGCGACCATTGGGCGAATAGTTTAGGTTGAGGAGGTGGCTACTTGCAAAGTGGGGCGAGTACGAAATACCGATTTGCCGTTGGTCGCTACTATCCAATAACGCCGGATTCGCCCCAATCATATTAATATCATTACCAGCAAGCGAGACATTCATTCCGCCCAATCCATTGACCTTGGCATTATTGGGTAGTTTCAAAAACGAAAAACCGAGTTGGGCATTTGCAAGACCACAACTCAAAACAAAAACCAGTAAAAACCCTACATTGTACGGTTTAAACCCACTTTTATTTGATTGCTTTTTGTTGCTTTTCGTCATATAAATACCTTGGCATTCGGTATGCCTGATTGCTCGAATACATATTAGGCATCGAACCCGTAACTTTCAAAATCGGCATATTGTCTGGACTTGCATACGCTACACTTGTTGTATCGACCCGCAAATCCTGTGGTTTCAAATACCTAAGATTGGGTATTTGCCTATCTTTTTTGCGAAACTCCTCGATACTTGGCGGGCTAATGTGCTGCTCTTTGGGTAGTGGCTTTATCGTCTGTGCTGCCGTTATTTGAGCCGTAGCCAAACCCGCAATCAAAAGTATAGATTTTTTCATATCATTTTATGTTTTGTCTATCAATAAAACGACTAAGACTATACAATATTATTTTTATCAAGCCCAGACCAAACAACAAAATCAAAGCCGCAAAATAAAATGTTGCTTTGGTTGTTTTTTCCTAAAAAAGACCATCCCAATCCAAAAGAAATCAATAGAAAGAGTTACAGACGGATGCTCTCTGATTTCGTTCCAAGCCTGCTTCATTTCATCCGACCAATAAATATCATCAAATACAAAACAACTATCCTCGTGTGCCTTTTCTAAACAAATTTTAAAGTACTCGATGGTTGGTTTATATCTGTGATTGGCATCAAAAAAAGCAAAATCAATACGCTCGGTTTTTTGTATTTTTCCAAGAAGTATTTCGTCAAGATTCCCCACTAAAATCTCAGTATTATCAATACTTAGTTCGTTCAGATTCACTCGTGCAATACGGGCTGTCTGGGGGCAACCTTCAAAGCTAACAACTTGACCATCAAAAGCCGCCAATGCCTCGTAGGCGGTCGTTAAGCCAAGAGAAGTTCCTAAATCAATAATTTTTTTGTATCCGAAAAATCTGATAGTTCGGTAGATAAACTGTGCCAAATATGGTTTTTTTGACGCTTTTTGTGCAGTGTCCCTGATTTTACGGTGTCGATTGGCACCAGTCCGGCTACCCGCCCCAAAATCGGTTACTTCGATAGTAGAGTCATCTTGTAAGAGATATTTCCTCAGTTTTTCGACCGTTCGATAGTCTTCGTATTGAGTTTTATCTTTTACAACTTTGGTATAAAAATCAAATAAAAATGGAGAATGTAACGAATGCTCGTTTTTAGATTTTATTAAG